>JBJTJB010000094.1:0-1501 GCA_046095245.1 Bacteroidota bacterium
ATGGAGTAGTGCCTGGTGAGTTCTTCCTGTTGTTTTGTACTTATGGCAATGAGCCTTGTACTGATTCCGGCAAGCATTCTTTCCAATTGCAGGATGAATCGGGTTTTGAGTGGGCCGAAATAGCTGTGAAAAACGTGACCATGATAGGTGTGCAGGATGACCGGGACACGACACCATTTTGCTGCGAGACGACCTAAGAGCCCGGCTTTCGCGCCATGCGTGTGTACAATGTCCGGCTTGTATTTTCGGATGATTCCAACCAATTGCCGAAAGGATTTCAAGTCTTTGACCGGCGATATTTCCCGGATCATTCGCTCAAGCAATACGGGTTGGACGCCCAGTCTTTCGAGTATGAATGCAGAACTTTCTTCGTCAGGTTCTTTTTGTCCTGCAACGAGCAAGGTATCGAATTCCGGCCGGAGCCCCGCTGCGATGCAGGCTGCATTGTAGGTTATGCCGCCCAGGTTGAGACGATTGACAATTTGCAGCACCTTTTTGGGCTTTGCTTCAAGGTGAATGCGCGTTGGTACTGCAGGTTTAAAGGAAACGCCGGATCCGCTTTTTTCAGTTGCTGATAACAACCCGTGGTAGTACTCCGACATATCACCCACAAGTCGGGCCACTTTGAACTTGCTTTGGGCAAAGGCCGGACCGTTTCGTATAAACTTTTCACGCAGTGCATCGTTCGAAATCAATTGGTCAAGTGCAGAGGTGAATCCGGCGAGGTCATGCGGCTGTACCAGCAGCGCTGTTTCTCCTTCAACAACTGTATCCTTCACACCTCCGGCATTTGTGCTCACAATGGCTTTTCCGGCTGCTTGCGCCTCAATCAGGCTGACAGGAGTTCCCTCGTTGTTCGAGCTCAATGCAACGATGTCGAGACCGGCCAGGGCATCTTCAATGCGGTGTATCCAACTTGTATAGGTGAGGTTGGAGTCTGTCATGCCCCACGCTGGCGTCCGGAACCGAATGCCCAATTCGCTGGAAAGGTGCAGCAGGCTATCCCTGTCTTCCCCGTCGCCAATGATGAAGGCCTGAATTCTATCACCGTATTTCTTCGTCAGCTCCGACCAGGCACCAAGGAATAAAGGGTGGTTTTTAATGCCAACCATCCGCCCGATGATCCCGATTGCGATCTGGTCATCCCGCAGGCCGTATTTCGTCCTGAACTCCCTGCGCTTGGGGTCCTGGTCCGTTTCGAAACGGCTTAAATCGAAGCCCAGAGGAATGGTCTTTATTTTCTGTTCCGGGCAAATCCTGTATCGTGTGCTTAGGTCGTAGCGCTGTTGCTCAGAAATGGCAATGATTCCGGTACTGATCTTTGCCATGTCACGCTCGATGCCGATGAAACCGCCGGTCTTCAGTTTATTGAAGTATCCGTGGAATACGTGGCCGTGAAAGGTGTGCAGGATGACCGGTACTCCCGCCCTGTATGCGGCAATTCGTCCCAGTGCACCGGCTTTGGCTGCATGGGTGTGAACGATATCCGGCTTGAATTTTC
>JBJTJB010000095.1:0-5108 GCA_046095245.1 Bacteroidota bacterium
TTCGTACCCAATGCCTTTACGCCGGACGATGACGGCATCAATGATGTCTTTAAGCCATTCATCAACAATGTCTTTCAATACAACTTCCGGATATACAACCGCAGGGGACAAGAGATTTTTTATAGTGAAGACTCCGAAAACGGCTGGGACGGCACCTACAAAGGCGAGCAAGCCCCGATCGGCGTGTACGGCTACAGGATCAATTTCACCGGATTGGACAGTGAGGGGATCAAAGTGAAGAAGAAAATACTGGGAACGGTTACCCTGTTGCGCTGAGCATATCATGAACAACGAATCCATCCGCTTCAGCACGCCAGACGGTAAATCCGCCGAATTCCTTCGGATCTTATTGGTTGACGATAACCGGGTGAACCTGTTTCTGGGCAAGCGTATTTTAAGTTCTTTGGGCATGCCCAATGTTGTACTGGCAAGCAGCGGAAAAGAAGCGCTAGATCTCTTCATTTCGGAGCCGTTTGATGTGGTACTCACCGATGTTGAAATGCCCGGAATGAACGGCTATACCCTGTGCAGTAACATCCGGGCAATAAACCCTGATTCCGGGAAACGGCCCGTACTGGTAGTCATATCAGCCAACGCCGGAGAACATGACCGGCAAGATGCGGCTGAAGCCGGTGTGGATGGTTACCTTACCAAGCCGTATAGCCCCGAGGACCTCACAAGGCTGTTTTCAACCTTGTTACCGACCGCGGAACCGATCCTTTTCCAGGAAATTGAAACACAGGATGTGAAGGGCATGGAGAAGGTTCACGCCTTGTTCCATTACGACCTACCGGATGTAAGGGCTTTCCTGTGCATGCTTTCGAAGCAGATTCCTGAGCTGCATACAGAAATTCAGAATGGATTGGGAGACCCGTCCCTGGTCGCCGGAATCGAACAGGCATTTCAGGCTGCGCATAAATTGAAATCACCCGTATTCCTTTTGTGCCCGGAACAGGATGCCACTGTATTCTCCACGTTTACTGAACTACTCAGAGAGGGTAAAATACCCACTGACCTTGATTTGATCTCACGCATCATTGAGGCACTGGAAGCCAACATCAATGCTGAACTGGAACGGATAGGTTAACAAAAAAGCCCTGCACAATGCAAGGCTTCTTTGTTTATCAGGTATCCAAACTTAACGCCCGAGATCATCGAACTCGATGTTGGAATAGCCTTGACCGGCCTCCGCGTAAGTCTGATGTGCAGCAGGTGCTTCGTATTCTCCGGCTCGTTTTTCACGAATGAAATCCAAGGCTTCGTGCAAGCCTTCGGTGAACTTATCGAAATCTTCTTTGTAGAGGAATAATTTGTGCTTTTCAAAAAAAGGACGATCCTCGCTCTCACCAGGCTTGCGCTTGCTCTCGGTGATCGTGATGTAGTAATCGTTCCCACGGGTGGCTTTCACGTCGAAATAATACGTCCGTTTACCGGCTCTGATCCGCTTCGAGAAGTGTGTGTCGCGGTTCTGCTGGGTTTCGAATTCGTTCATCGGGTGGTGTTTTAGGTTTATTCCCAAGACAAGAATAACAAAAAATTCGACCGAACCAAAATTTTTTACGGAATGCCTGCGAAACGGTTCAGGCCCCTACTTCCTCCTTGAGTTGGCTTTCCAACAATTGTGCATACAATCCACCGGCTGCCACCAATTCCGCATGGGAGCCCTGCTCGGCGATCCGCCCTTTGTCCAGCACCACGATGTGGTCGCAGGACTGTACCGTATGCACCCTGTGGCTAATGAACACTCCCGTGCGACCCTTGAGGAGTGAACGGAGGTTGCTGAAAATACTTGCCTCGGTAAACGTATCCACCGCCGACAGGCAGTCATCAAAAATCAACAGATCGGGGTTTCGGATAATTGCCCGGGCGATGGAAACACGCTGCTTTTGCCCACCCGAAAGGGTAATACCGCGCTCACCAATCCGCGTTTCATACTGATCCGGAAATCCGATGATGTTATCGTGGACCACTGCAAGGCGGGCTGCCTGTTCCACCTGTTCCTGATTCACCCCATCCTTGCAGCCAAAAGCGATGTTGGCACTGATGGAGTCAGAAAACAGAAAGGTATCCTGGGGAACATACCCGATTCTGGAACGGTACATGTCCAGATTCAAATTTCTCAAATCCGCTCCATCAACCAGGACCTTCCCTTCAACGGGATCCATCATTCTGAGTAGCAACTGGGCGAAAGTGGATTTTCCGGAACCGGTCTTACCAATGACACCCAGGAGGGTTCCGGCAGGCAAGTTCACAGAGATGTCCTGCAGGGCATAATCCCGGTCGGAACTGTACCTGTAGGATACCTGTTCGAACCGGATATCACCTTTGATGTGTTGGATTGGCATGGAACCGCTAACAAGCTCCGGTTTTTCCTGCATGAATTCATTGATGCGCATCTGTGAGGCGGCAGCCCTTTGAACCATGGAGATGATCCAGCCCAATGCCGCCACAGGCCAGGTCAGCATGTTTACATACAACACGAACTCAGCAATGTTACCAATCGTCACCCTGCCGGCCATCGCCTCTCTTCCGCCAATCAGCACGGTCAGAATCGTACTGATACCGACCAACCAGGCCATCACCGGCATGAACACGGCATTGATGCGCACCAAGCGCATGGATTCTTCGGAATACTCCTCAGCGAGACCCGCATAAGTGCGGGCATACCGGCCGCCGGCAGCAAAAGCCTTTAAAAGTCGGATTCCGGAAAAGGACTCTTGAGCGAAAGTGGTCAGTTCACTCAGCTTCCGTTGAACCGTTTCACTTTGCCGGTTGATGCGCTTGTGTACCCAATAAATCGAGAAGGTAAGCAAGGGCAATGGCAGTAGGACATAGGTTGCCAATCGGGCGTTGACACTAAACATGGCCCAAAGCACCAGGATGAACATCACCACCATGTTGATGGCATACATCACGGCAGGCCCAACGACCATTCGAACGCGCCCCACGTCTTCGCTGATACGGTTCATGAGATCGCCGGTACTGTTCCGGTTATAGAATGCAGGCCCCAGTCTCTGATACTGCGCATAAATCTCATTTTTCATGTCGTACTCGATGTGCCTGGACATGACAATAATGGTCTGACGCATCAAGAACATGAACACCCCCTTCAATACGGCCATGATCAGTACCAACAGCCCAAAAAGGAAAATCGACGACATCAGGTTTTTATACACCTGGTCGGCAAGACCGAAACCCTGTGCAAGGCGGTATGCACCAAGCTGTTCGGCAACGAGGTCGAGGGCATTGCGGGTCAGTTGCGCCGGGAATATTCCGAAGAGATTGGAAATGGTCACAAACAGGATACCTCCTAAAAGGTGCCAGCGGTACCGGGCAAAATACTTCAGAAGGGGACGAAGGTGGCGCAAGGGTCGTTTGCTACTTAAACCGGTACATTCGGTAATACCGGTTCATTACTTTGATTTTCAGTGCGTAAAGATACTCCAAATGCAAGCCGACACCCCCTCATTTTTTTTCCACATGCATACAAAAAAGTCTACCTTTGCCGCTCTGTAATCGCACCCGATATGATCGATGTGAAAGAAAAGAAGGCCGAGATGCCAGCAGTTGCCAGTTCGGTGTTTGAGTCGCTGTCGTCGAGCCTTCATGAGCAGGTCGTTTTTTGTAACGACCCCGAGACCGGTCTGAAAGCCATCATTGCCATCCACAATACCGTTCTGGGGCCATCCCTGGGAGGAACCCGTATGTGGTCCTATGCCTCAGAAGCCGAAGCCCTGCACGACGTACTCCGCCTTTCCCGGGGTATGACCTACAAGGCTGCAATTTCAGGCCTGAACCTAGGCGGAGGAAAAGCGGTCATTATTGGTGACAGTCGCAAGGACAAGACAGAAGCCTTGTTCCGGAAGTTCGGACGGTTTGTCAATAACCTAAACGGCAAGTATATCACGGCCGAAGATGTGGGCACCAGCACCCGCGACATGGAGTATGTAGCGATGGAAACCAAGCATGTTACGGGACTACCCGAATCCATGGGCGGAGGTGGCGATCCCTCCCCAGTGACTGCCTACGGTGTTTACATGGGCATGAAGGCCTCGGCCAGGTTCGCATGGGGTAACGATGCGCTGCATGGCAAAAAGGTGATGGTTCAGGGGGTTGGCCATGTGGGCGAAAACCTTGTGAAGCATCTGACCGAGGAAGGCGCGCAGGTATTCATCAGCGACATCAATGCCGAACAACTCAATCATGTGTCGGCAACCTATGGTGCGGCGGTAGTGTCTCCGGAACTGGTGTTCGACCTCGAAATGGATATCTATGCACCCTGCGCCTTGGGGGCCACCTTGAATACAGAGAACATCAACCGCCTGCGTTGCCAGATTGTAGCCGGAGCAGCAAACAACCAATTGGCTGACGAAGTACTGCACAGCAAAATGCTGAAGGAAAAGGGGATCATATACGCCCCTGATTTTGTCATCAATGCCGGGGGACTCATCAACGTATACGCCGAAAAAATCGGCTACAACCGCCAGCGGGCACTGAACCAGACCGAGGGGATTTATCAGGTCACCCTTGACATTCACCGGAAAGCGCAATCAGAAGGCATTTATACCCAAGTGGCCGCAATGGCCATGGCGGAAAAGCGCATCTCCGATATCAGCAAGGTGAAATCCACCTATTGATCAGGTCTGCGACCAACCATGCTAAGCAGAAGGCATCTTCGAATACGGGTCATGCAGGCTCTGTATGCCTATTTCCAATCCGAGCAACAAGACATTGCACGGGCCGAACGGGAATTGGTGAACGGAACCGAAAAAACGCACGAACTGTACCTGGCCGTTCTTGGTTTCCTATGCGAATTGGCACACCAGGACCGGCTGTATTATGAAGATGCACCCGCGTCGCTGGTTACCGGTAAACGACGCACAGCCGCCAGCAAACTGGGCCACCTCGAATTCATCCGTTGGCTCGAAGAATCATCGGAAGTTGCCGGTGCCTTTAAAAAATCAAAAATGTCCTGGCAACAGGACCTCGATACGGTCAAACAGGTGTTTCAGCATATCCGGCAGCAGGAAACCTATCAGAACTATGTATCGGAAAGTGGTCATGGGGCTGAAGCACAAAGGACATTCCTAAAGTGGCTTATCAAGGAG
>JBJTJB010000096.1:0-3419 GCA_046095245.1 Bacteroidota bacterium
AACGGAACCTATACTGTAATTTTCACTGCATCTGGTCCTTGCGGAACCATCACTGACAGTGTCCAGATCACGATCAACGTGACTTCATTGAATGAAGTGAATGCCATGAGTTTCGATGTTTACCCCAATCCTGCCAATGAATGGGTAAATGTAGTTTCTAATTATCCATTGGAACGCATTGAAGTTCTCGATCTTTCAAGTCGGTTGGTTCAAGCTTCGATGGTAGGACCAAATCAGTTCCGCCAGCGAATCACACTGAATGCGTTGGAGAGTGGGGTGTATTTGATCCGTGCGACCGGCAATAGCGGTAAGCAGTCTGTAGAGCGATTGGTAGTCCGTTAAATTTCATTTTCAAAATGCACAAAGAAACAGGGGGCAATTGCCCCCTGTTTCGTTTCCTTGTTCAGGTGTAGGATTTTTATATGTGTGGAATATTCAGATGTCGATAAACGCGACCGTTGTGCTTTCTGAATTACGGTATTTTCAAAATGGATTACGTTGCCGTGTCTTTTAATTTGACGAGTAATTGCCACCTTGGCGTTGACCGGTTTAATCCCTTTTTTGATGTAAGGGAATGTTACTCACTGATAAATCTGTTGTTTGGGATAGTCGATTTTTGATTCAAAAAAAATCTGCTCGAGAAATCAGTCTGCTCCCAGAAATGTCAGGGGCCGGCCATCCGCCTCCCTCCATCGCAAAAATCGTGAATTCCGGAATACCTATCAAGAGCTCACCCATTTGTAAACAGGTAATTCAGGTCCCCCTATAACGAAAAAAGGTTGTCCGAATGGGCAACCTTTTTTCGTTAGTATCAAATTTCTTATTTCACGCGTTCAACATATTCACCGCTGCGTGTATCCACTTTCACCTTGTCTCCTTCGTTCACGAACAAAGGAACGTTCACAACAGCTCCGTTTTCAAGTGTAGCTGGCTTCAAGGTGTTTGTTGCGGTGTCGCCCTTCAGTCCGGGTTCGCAATAGGTGATAACCAATTCTACGAATGTGGGAGGTTCGGCCAGGATCACATTGTCATTTTCAAAGGAAACCTTGACTTCCATTCCTTCTTTCAGGAATTGGAAAGAGTCACCGAACAATTCACTCGGAACCGGCACTTGTTCAAATGTTTCCTTGTCCATGCAAACGATGTTGTCACCATCGTTGTACAGGTAATCCATCATTTTGTATTCAACCCGTGCGATTTCAACTTCCTCACCGGAACGGAATCGGTTTTCCAGTGTCTTGCCGGTTTTAAGATTCCGCATTTTCCCCTGGTAAAATGCACGCAGGTTACCCGGGGTGCGGTGTTGCCATTCAATGATTTGGCACAATTCACCATTGTATCTGAGAACGGTGCCTACGGATACATCTCCTGTATTTGCCATGATGCGTTAATAGTGTGTTTGGTTCTGAATAAAGAAGGCAGAGTGTTGTCGCTCTGCCTTCTGGTGTTGGTTTCGGTTTATCAGGCCTCTACGACCTCGAAATTGAGCTTGGCGCGGATGTCGCGGTGCACAACAACTTCGGCCACATAGGTTCCGGTTTTCTTGATGTGTTCCTCGGGCATGTGGACTTGCTTCTTGTCGATTGAGTAGCCCATCGACTTCAGCTTTTCAACAAGCTGCTGCGAGGTGACCGATCCGAACAACTTACCGTTTTCACCGACTTTGGCGCCGATGGTAAGTGTTACACTCTCCAGGGCTGAAGTGAGCTTTTCAGCATCCATACGCACTTTGGCAACCTTGTGCGCACGCTGCTTAATGACTTCTGCGTGGATTTTCCTGTTCGTGTCGTTTGCAATTACAGCAAGTCCGCGGGGAATCAAGTAATTGCGGCCATAACCGGGGCGAACGGTGACTACGTCGTCAGCGTACCCCAGATTCTTAATGTCCTGCTTGAGAATGATTTCCATGATCTGTTTCCTCCTCTCTTATTTTAACAGGTCAGTTACATAAGGCATCAGCGCCAGGTGACGCGCGCGCTTGACCGCCTGTCCAACCTTACGCTGAAACTTCAATGAGGTTCCGGTAAGGCGACGGGGCAACAGCTTGCCTTGCTCGTTTACAAATTTCGTTAGGAAGGTGGCGTCCTTGTAGTCGATGTACTGGATGCCCATCTTCTTGAAGCGGCAGTACTTCTTCTTGTTGACGTCAACTGCCGGCGGGTTCAGGAACCGGATATTTCCGGATGCTGCGGGTGCTTTGCTTGCCATGATGTCCTGGTTCGTTTAGTTAGCTGCTTCTTCCTGTTTCTTGACGGTCGCGTTCTTGCGCTTCCTCTCGTTGTAGGCGACCGCATGCTTGTCAAGAGCGATCGTGAGGAAACGCATAACGCGCTCATCCCTTTTGTATTCGATTTCCATCTTGGCCACCAAGGATGGGTCGGCCTGGAATTCGAACAGGAAGTAGAACCCGGTGTTCTTCTTCTGGATAGGGTAAGCCAGTTTGCGCAATCCCCAATTGTTCTCCTGAACAATTACGGCACCGTTATCGGCGAGGAATTTGCGATACTTCGCAACCGCTTCATCTACCTGCTCCTGAAGCAGTACAGGAGTCAGAATGAATACGGTTTCATACTGTTTTTTCATTTGAACTGGTTTTTTCCTTTTTGAAGGACTGCAAAAGTACGAAAAGACCGCATATCTGACCAGATCCGGAAGTCTTTTCTTTTCAATGCTAATAAGGCATTGGTAATCAATTTTTTAAGCGAAAAATAGGCCGGATTTGATCACTCGTAACGCAAGGCCTCAATCGGGTCGAGCCTCGAAGCCTTGATAGCGGGATACAATCCCGAACCTAAGCCTACCAGAAAGCACAATCCGACACCAAGAATAATCCAGTTCCAGGGAACAATGAAGGCTCCCCCAACGGCAAGGCTAATTCCGTTCCCGATAAGGATTCCCAAAACAATCCCGGTGATCCCCCCAAGCTGGCAAATCACCACCGCTTCGGTCAGGAATTGGTTGCGGATGGCAGAGGAGGTCGCTCCGAGCGATTTCCGGATTCCGATTTCCCGGGTGCGTTCTGTAACGGATACAAGCATAATGTTCATTAACCCGATGGACGCGCCTAAAAGTGTGATGAAACCGATGATGGTGGCAGCCAGGGTGACGGTACTGATGGATTCAATGACAATGTTGGCTAGGCTGTCACTTTGAACGATCTCAAAGCTGTTTTCCCGTCCGACCGCATCTTTGCGCACGTTACGGAATAGCGCCGTTGATTCTCCGATGGCCGCTTCCAATGCACCGGTTTGGGGAACTTTCACCGTGATTGTGTAGGTGGTTTCCCCGGAGGCGTAGTCCTGTTTGACATTCAAAACGGGTACAAGGCAGATTTTATCGCCACCGAATCCCATACTTGAACCTTTTTCAGCCAGCGTTCCAACAACCCTATACTTATCGGCCCCTACACTGACCAATTG
>JBJTJB010000097.1:0-1676 GCA_046095245.1 Bacteroidota bacterium
TCATTCCACTGTCCGCCCGACATTATGAAATCACCATCCACATTTACAACAACACCATTAGCCGCCTGATTACAGGTGCATCCTGCAGGACTACAAGAGAATCCGGAAACGCCTCTAACAACGCCTCCGCTTAAGATCAAATTACCATCAACATCAATTGGATTATCCAAGTTAATATAGAAATAGTTGGTAGATGAGCCCCACCGCCTAATATCCAAATTTCCACGGATTGTACTCAACGAGTTTGCATTGATGATTAGATTGGGAGCATTGGGTATGTCCAAAATAACCGTACCCCATGCAGTTCCTCCTGGAAATGTTCCACCACCAACTCCCTGAAACCACTGAATTGAGTACGGCTCGAAATATTGTGAAGCAGAATTGCCCGGAAGCCAGCCAACGTTATTGTGTTTCCAGGTTCCATCCCGTTTGATGTAAAAACTTCCGATATAACTTCCGCCGATTGTAGCATTCGTTTGCGCGTAGGTTTGCTCGAATGTGGCAAAAGACTGGATATACAGCCTGTTCATGGTTATCAAAAGGCTGGCGGTAACATAACTTCCGGGTTCTAAATATAAATTGGAAATCGTATCGGAAATGGATGTGGTCATGCTATGACCATTTTGAACATAAAAGCTATTGGTGGAAATGGCCAATGCAGCTACACTACCTAGCGCCGCTCCGGAACCGTTTCGAGCGGTATTCCAACTGCTTGGATTCATCATGTCCAATGATCCTTGGGAATAATAGGCAGTGCCACAGTTGATAACCCTGGCGCCCAAAGGAGAGGTGGGGGTTGGAATGCGATTCACCCCTCCGATAACAATGTTGTTGCACAACCCATCGATTTGGGCTGGGTCGCAGGCAGCAGTGGGTTTTACATCATAAACAAGCCAGAAATAATTGGTGCCCTGTGCCAGATTAACCGAGCCGGTCATGGTGAAATCGGTATTAATGAGCGGAGGGACTGCTACCGTAGCTCCAAACTGAGTGGCGGCGCTGAATACTGGGCTGTCACTAGTGAAAAAGACGCGGGCATTTTGAATGTCTCCTGTGTTGGTGGTTCCATTGGTACGGAAGGTCATGGAGGTTACCGGAAGCGGGTTAATGGCACCTGAAGTAACCACTTGAATCTGGATTACATCATTGAGTACTGAGCCGACCGGCAATGGGTTGGAGTTCTGAACCACAGTGCTAGACACGAATACCATCGGGGTTGAGGCCACTATAGGCCGGCTTCCGGAGGGATCAGCGTTCAAAGTATACGTAGTTCCCGCTACAGTAGTGCTAACCAATTTGGCGTCGATGGCATTTCCACCTGGTGCAGTTGCCACCACATCATAAGCAATCCAGAAGTTATTGTCACCCTCCGCCAATGCACGGGTGAAATTAAAGGTCATGCTGGTAGGATCGTTAGGCGGTACAGCAACCGTTGCGCCCAATTGGGATGTGGATGCAAAAGTGGAAGAGCTGCCTGTATAGTACACACGAGCATTGGTGATATCACCGATATTGGTGGTACCAAGCGTTGTGAAAACCAATTGCGTTGCGTTAGGAGCCGCCAACTGTCCAGTAGTAACGATGTTCACACGCAACACCTCCTGACGGGTTGACCCCGCATTGACATTGCTGGTTATCTGGGTGACATTGGTTGCGGAATAAACCATGTTTACCGG
>JBJTJB010000098.1:0-9794 GCA_046095245.1 Bacteroidota bacterium
CATTAAAAGTGTATTGCTCTACCAACTGAGCTACGGAATCAGACCTGTTCTATATGAACGGGGCTGCAAAAATAGTTTTTCGGGATTCAATCGGGTAATAAATGGAGCCTGAAATTTTAACAGGGTGTTAATTCATTGTAAATTAGGTGCTTAGTGATTTACTCAACGACAGGGGCACGCTCAAATGGACGGTTTCGGTCAAATTGGTAGCGGTAGGTGTGTAAGGTGCGCCACAAGGTGGTGCCCAGGTTTTCGGCTACCTTGATCATTTTCGGGTTGAAGTCGCCAATCCAGGTGAGTACGGTGTCGCGGTAAATGCCTGCTTTCACGATGGTCTCCTCGGCATAAACGATCATGGAGGCTTCAATGCCCTTGCCCTGCCACTCGCGCACAACGCCGAACACAATGCCGGTCATGCGATCCGTGGTGCGGCGTGTTTTGTGCCACAAGTATTTGAGTTTACCCCATAGGTTGAGGTTTCCGTGTATATGGCGGAAAATCTGGTTGAGTTCGGGAAGGCTCACATAAAAACCGATCGGTTTGCCGTCATGGTAAGCAAAAATCACGATGTCCGGGTCGAGGGCAGGAGCCAGGGCCTTCATGATTTTTTGAGCGGCCTGGCTGCTCATTTCCTTGAAGTGGCTGTGTCCGCCCCAGGCGGCATTGTATACCGTCCGGAAGTCCTCCGCAACCTGCTTGAGGTCCATGCCGCGGATGTTGCGCACACCGAAGGCCGGATCTCCCTTGAGTTGATTGTACTTGCGGTGAAAAATAGCCTGTGCCTTTTCGCGCACACTGCGCCAGTACATGTATTGCCGGAAGTACACCTCAAAACCATAGGACTCAAAAAGAGTCTGGTAATAGGGAGGGTTGTAGTTCATGGGGTAGATGGGGCCTTCTTCCCAGTTCGTGATCTGGCAACCCCAAAACCGATCCCGGTCACCGAAATTGATGGGGCCGTCCATGGCCTCCAGCCCACGTTCCTTGAGCCAGTCCCTGCATGCATCAAACAAACATGCAGAGGCCATGGTATCGTTGATGCAATCGAAAAAGCCCATGCCACCGGTTTTAAGGCTCCCCAGGTTCATCGTTCGCGGATTGACAAATGCAGCTACACGACCAATCACTTCCCCGCGATCGTCGGCCAGAATCCAGCGAATCGCTTCGCCTCCCTCTGCAAACAGCTTGTTCGTTTCCGGTGAAAAAACCTTCTCGATGTCCTGCTTCAGGTGGGGAACCCAGTGCGGGTCATCGCGGTAAATCCGGAAGGGCAGGGCGTGAAAAACTTCACGGGTTTTCCGGTCTGTAACGGGAATGAGCTTCATGCAAAAACTTTGTCCAAAACTACGCGATGGGGCAATGCAGGGCGGTATGAAATTCACGCGTGCATAAGCCCGGGTCTGTTGATCTGTCACGATATGCCCTTTGTTGTAGTTTTGTTTCATGTCATCGCGGGTGGTTGTAATAACAGGAGGAAGCTCTGGCATTGGCCGGGCATGTGCACTTGGATTTGCGGCACGTGGTTATCGTGTGGTGATCAGCGGTCGGCGAAAGGATAAGTTGGATGAAGTGGTGAAATTGGCCGATCCGCGCAAAGCCGGGTACGTTCTGGCGGTGGAAGCGGATGTAAGTCATCCGGAAGATTGCGAGCAACTGATTGCCGAAACGGTGCGTGTGTACGGTGGAGTGGATGTGCTCGTAAACAATGCCGGAATTTCCATGCGCGCCCTGTTTGCTGATCTGGATCTGAACGTTTTGCACCAGTTGATGGATACGAACTTCTGGGGTGCTGTGTATTGTACCAAGGCGGCTATGCCATACCTGCTCGAACGACGTGGCAGCGTAGTGGGGATTTCATCCATTGCCGGAAAGAAAGGCCTGCCCGGACGTACCGGCTATTCGGCATCCAAATTCGCACTAGAAGGCTTTCTTGAAACCCTGCGAACGGAAAATCTTAAGAAGGGACTTCATGTGTTGGTGGCTTGTCCGGGGTTCACTGCCTCCGAAATCCGTCAAACGGCCCTGTCGGCCAACGGTCGACCACAAGGAGAAAGTCCGCGCAGTGAATCCGAAATGATGTCGGCCGAGGAAGTCGCATCCCGCATCATCACAGCGGTTGAAAAACGCAAACGCGATCTCATATTGACTACCACCGGAAAGTTGACCGTGTGGTTGAATAAACTATTTCCTTCCCTGAGCGATACCCTCGTGTACCGACACATGTCCAAAGAACCCGGATCGCCATTCACCTGAACCACTTCCCATGATTCGTAAAGCCCAAAGTCTATACCTGCTCATCATCCTCGCCTTCGTTTCCTGTACGCAGCCCCAGGTGGGTATGCGCGATACCATTGCCGGACTGGAAGAGGAATTGCGGATCGACACCTCCACGGTGATCAACAGGCCCAAGACCGAAAACCTGATCAGTCTGTACCTGGAGTATGTGGCGGAGTTTCCCGATGACACAACATCTCCTTCGTATCTTTTCCGTGCAGCCGAGCTCAGTGTAGCCATTGGCAAGTATTCCGATGCATTGGCGCATTTTAGCCAGGTGATGCGCTACAAGAATTCGCCCAAAGCCGGCGACGCCCTTTTCTTGCAAGGCTTTGTAACGGAAAACTACCTTCAGGATCCCGATGCGGCCCAGGAACTGTATCAGCGTTTTGTCAGGGAGTTCCCAAACCACCCGCTGGCCGATGATGCTCAGGTGCTCATCAACCAGCTGGGGATGGCACCCGAAGAACTCATCCGCATGTTTGAACAGCAAAACGATTCTCAACAGCATAGCCATCCGCATGAGCACGCAGAAGGTCAATAAACGTGAAAAGTTCGCGGCCGCCGCACAAGCTCAGGCCGAAGCTCGGAAATCCGTAGACGCCCTACAGGTTCCCTCCTGGTGGGCCTACATCCCGGCACTGATTGCCGTGGTGGTGTACCTGAATACACTATCCCATGGATTTGCGCTCGATGATTACGCAGCCATTATCGAGAACGCCGATACACGGAAGGGCCTCGCCGCATGGGGGGAGATTTTTTCGACGAGCTACCGGCATGGCTATATCCTGATTGCCGATGAGTTGTATCGTCCCTTGCCGAAAGCCCTGTTTGCGCTGTGCTGGGATTTGGCCCCCGATTCAGCGTTTCCCGGTCATGTGTTGAATGTCTTGTTGTTCGGACTCACCGTGCTGGTGATGTATAAACTGGTGTTGCGCTGGTGGCCATCCAGGCCGCAGGTGGCTTTTGTCTCTTCTCTTCTATTTGCTGTTTTGCCTGTTCACACCGAGGTGGTGGCCAACATCAAAAGCCTGGATGAAATTCTGGCCTTGTTGTTCGGTTTCATCAGCCTGGATCTTTTTCACCGGTATCACACATCGGGTCACACACGTTTGCTGGTGTCATCCATGGCCGTCTTTTTTCTGGCCTACCTGAGTAAAGAAAGTAGCATCACTTTGCTACCGGTGTTTCCGCTTTCGCTTTACATCACAACGGAAGCGGATTTTAAGCGGGTATTGAACCGTTCATGGTTTGTGCTGATTCCAACTATTCTTTTCCTGCTGATCCGCCATCAGGTCCTGTATTCAAACGCGTATTACGAAGCAGCCCCTCCGGCGGTGGCCGATAATATGCTGATGGTTGCCAAGGAGCCTTTTTTACGTTTGACCAGTGCGGTGGGCATGATGGGGTATTATTTGGCGGCTGTTTTTTTACCACTAAACCTCACGTTCGACATGTCGTATCCGCAGGTGTCGCCAATGAACGCTGGCGACTGGCGGGTGTTGCTTGCCGCTGCGGTGTTGTTGGCATCGGTCACCCTTGCCTTGGTCGGGTTGAAAAAACGCATGCCCGAATCGCTTGCCTTGTTGTTTTTTTTCTGCACCGTGAGCGTCTCCTCCAATTTGTTCATGCTGATCGGGACCCACTACGGTGAGCGTTTGATGTACATGCCCTCGTTCGGACTGATTCTGGCTCTTGCACTGCTGTTGCAGCGTGTCCCCTCCATGGGCAGTTCAAAAGCCTCGGAGCTTAAACCCTTCTTGCTTGCATGCGTCGTGCCGGTGTGTGTAGTGTTTGCTGTGTTGACCATGATGCGAAATCCGGTCTGGGCCAATAACGGAACCCTGTATGCCTCCGGGCTCAAATCGGCACCGAACAGTGTGCGTGTCCAATATTACCAGGGCCTGTACCTGGGCAAACCCGAAACCATCGAGTCGTATCCAGCAGCAAGCCGCGATAGTGTTCTCAAGGCTGCTTACGTTCACCTGACTAGGGCAACCGAGTTGTATCCTTTTTTTACGGATTCCTGGACCCAGCTGGGTGTCATCAGTCACCGGGACAAAAAGCCCGACCAGGCCTTGAAGTATTATGCAAGAGCCCGGGAGTGCAATCCGAACGATCCTGTCATTATCAATAACGCTTCGACCGTGTTGTTTGAACAGCAGAGGTACCAGGAGGCTATGCAGGGTTTCATGGATGCCGTACGCCTGAAGCCTGATTATGCCGATGCATTGATGAACATCGGAAGCTGCTATGGTTTGATGGGGAATTACCGAGATGCCCTGACCTGGTTCGATAAGGCCATTGCTGTCGATCCGGGATTGGCACAGGCCTATTTTTTCTCGGCTGTCACCTGGGAACGACTCGGAAATCCGACCCGTGCTGCTGAATTGTTCAGGAAAGCAGAAGAACTAAAGGCGGCTGCTCCCCGCAAAAACTGAGTGCATCACGCACACCCAAGTCCTTTATTTCAATTCTGAAAGCAAGCGCTCCAGCTCCTCCGGGCTGATGTTGTAGTGCATCTTTCCTTCCTCTGCGAGGGAGATGCTTCCGGTTTCTTCTGAAACGATGATGGAAACGGCATCGCTTTGTTCGGTGATGCCAAGCGCAGCGCGGTGTCTCATGCCGTAATGCGCAGGAAGTTCCGTGTTATCCGTTACCGGCAACACACAACGTGCCGCCTTGATCCGGTTGTTTCGGATGATAACTGCACCATCGTGCAAGGGGCTGTTCTTGAAAAAAATGCTTTCCAGAAGTCGCTTCGACACTTCAGCTTCCATAAGATCACCCGTATTCTCATAAAAACTGAGGTCAGCGCCCCGGCTGATGACGATAATCGCTCCGGTCTTGTTCTTGGACATGGCGCTGCATGCCTTCACAATCGGTGTGATGTTGGTTGGAGCTGCGGTGGGAGCTTCCCATTTCCATGGCAGGAATCGCTTGCCCTTCGTCCCGAAAGAGGAGCTTCCAAGCAGCACGAGAAAACGACGCACTTCCTGCTGAAACACGATAATCAATGCCAATACACCTACGCTCATGAATTGTCCGAGCAAAGCACCGAGCAATTGCATGTCGAGGATTTTGACGAACAGCCAATAGAGCAGATAAATGGCCAGTATTCCGATGAACACCTGCATGGCCGCACCTCCTTTCAAGAGCTGATAGACCTTGTACAGGAGAAATCCGACAATCAGGATGTCGAGTATGTCGAGCAACCTGATTTCAAGGAAGCTGAAGCCGAACAGATCCATGGGAAATCAAAGCTAATCAAATGCCGGCATCAGGGCTCAAGCAGGGCCAGTCTTCCCAGTGCATCGGTGTGCAGTTCCCCGCCATCCAGCATCCACCGTACGACATCCTCAACATCGTGGGTGGCGTTCTGGCCGAGCGCGCTGAGCAGGTCTGTTGCCGGCATGGGTTTGTCGTACAGTACCTGACGTATGCGCACGCGCAGCTCTTCGATCCGTATATCGTTCAACGGAACTTTGTTACGTTCCCTGCACACATCGCAGGTGCCACAGCGAAGCGTTCCATGTTCTCCAAAATAGGCCAACAACCGAATGCTTCTGCAGGTGTGTTTATCGGTCAGCAAGGTGATCAAGGCGTCCTTCCGGATCTGGAATCGCTCTTTGCGGATTTCCAATACTTCGCTGGGTATCCTGAGTTCGCGTTCCGGAATGCGTCCTTCGAGCAATGTTACGCCGGCTTTGTCGCTTGATGGTGCATAATGAATGATCTCCCGTTGGGCGAGTGTCTGTAATTGTTGCCGAATGATGTCTGTGTCGGTTTTGCACCGCCTGGCAATTTCGTATTCACTGATGCGCGTGTAGCCTTCAAAAAGTCCGGAGTAGGAGCGCAGCAGACATTTGATGATCGGATCAAAACGTGGGTGTTCAACCTGAAAATGATACAAGGGTTCAGGGCCGATTCGGATCATGACACGGGAGGGTATAAATACCGCATCATGAAGTGAAAGGACTTCTGCAAGCTCAAGCATCTGCATACACGCCAGGGTGGAGGCAGGTTCCAGTTTGTACTGTGAACAAAACGCCGTCAGATCAAACGGATACTGGATGCCATCGCCACCGCCGATGGGGATGTTCAGCGCATTGCACAGGGCTGCATAGGTCGATCGGATGCGTTCCCGGTCCGGGAAAGAGGCTTCCGAGCGCCGTTCCAGTTCCAAGAGGTCCTCGTTGTTGTAAAGAACCACGGCAAAGGAGGGCTTTCCGTCGCGACCAGCCCTGCCTGCTTCCTGATAGTAGTTTTCTGGGTTCTCCGGCAGATCCAGATGGACAACCGATCGCACATCGGGTTTATCGATGCCCATGCCGAATGCATTGGTGGACACCATGATCCGGGTGCGTCCCTGCATCCAATTGTCCTGCCGTTGCTGTCTTGATGCCGGATCAAGGCCTGCGTGGTAAAAATCAGCGCGTATTCCGTATTGCTGCAACACATGGGCGATTTCTTGTGTCCGTCTTCTGTTCCGTACATAAATGATACCGCTACCGGGGACCGATGCCAAAATACGAAGCAGGTGGTTAAGCTTGTCTTCGCTGTGTCGCGACAGATACGAGATGTTCGGTCGGGCGAAACTGGCTGTGAACACCCGAGGGTTGGAAAACCTGAGCTGTTGTTTTATATCATCACGAACCTCGGGGGTTGCGGAAGCCGTCAACGCAAGAACGGGGACTTCCGGAAACAATTCACGGATTTCGGCCAGTTTCCGATAGGGTGGCCGAAAGTCATGTCCCCATTGCGATATGCAGTGGGCCTCATCCACCGCAATCAGGCTTACCGGCATGTGGACAAGGGCCTCGCGGAAGCGTTCAGAACTCAGGCGTTCGGGCGACACATAGAGGAATTTGAAATCACCGTGGATGCAATTTTCGATCGTTCGCATGACCTCGGCCCGGTTCATTCCACTCACAATACTGGCTGCGCGGATACCTTTTGAGCGTAGTTGTTCTTCCTGGTCACGCATGAGTGCAATGAGGGGCGAAACCACGAGGCATAGTCCGGGCTTGGCCAATGCAGGAACCTGGAAGCAAATGGATTTTCCGCCACCGGTTGGAAGCAGGGCCAATGTGTCATGGCCTTCCATCACCGATCGGATGATGTCCTCCTGAAGTGGTCTGAACCGGGTATACCCCCAGTATTGACTCAGGACCTGATGGATATGGCTCATGCTTAAAAAAAAGACACCGGTTTGATTCCGGTGTCTCTAAGATAGGAAATGTCGGTTCAGAATGAAACGGTGATGCGGTCGGGGTCGACTTCAGCCGGACGAACCGTCATGACCGGTATGGTGGACCGATTGACGACTTTGCTGGCATAACTTCCCATCAGCAGTCCGCTCAAGGATGGCTCCTGTTCGGTCATGATGACCAATAAGGAGGCGTTCAGATCACGGGATGCTTCCAGGGTATTTTTCGCGATGTCGTCACCCGCACGGAACACCGATTCGGATTTTATTCCGTGCTCCAGCAAAAAGTCTTCCACCTGTTCGACCTTGATGCGGAATTTCCGGAGGTAATCTTCGTTGCTGCTCGTGGTTAACCCGATTACGGTTACGGATGAATTGAATTTACGGGCGATCTCCATGGCAAAATTGACTTTCTGCCGTGACTCCGGGCTGTCATCAATGGGAAGTGCGATGCGGTCGAAGTCGGTGAAAGGCGTGTTGGGATGAATGGAAATCACCGGACAGGGGCATTCCTGTACCACCTTGACTGTATTGCTTCCTGCTGAGTAGGATCCGCCTGCATCTCCATGAGAGCCCATAAGTACCAGGTCGATGTGGGCCTGACGCGCCACATGTACGATCCGCTTGTAGATTTTTCCGGCTTCCGTCAGAACGGTCACTTTAAGACCGCGTTCACTCGCCAACTGCTCGGCAAGTTCCTGCAGTTTTTCGTTCGATGATTCTTCGACTTTTTTCTCGAAACCTGAAAAGGCATGGGCAATGAAGCCTGGAAACGTACTCGTTTCGATGATGTGCAGCAGGAACAATTCAGCGTTGAACCGGGAGGCCAGGTGGACTGCGTGGTTCAGGCATGCACCTGCAGTTTCTGAGAAGTCATACGGGATGAGAATCCGCTTGATCTGAAAATCCTTTTGCATGATCGATAGGTTTTACGTGATGATGAACTCGGTGGTGTCTTTTCGGGCAATGGGTCGGATAGAGCAAACCGGTATCTCGGATGCATTGATGATTTGCTGGGATTCGGTTCCGATGAAGAATTCAGTCCACTCCAATTCCTTCTGGGTCATGATGATGATGAGATCGGCCTGAACGCCCTTGGAGTAGGCCAGCACACTGTCCGATATGTCGCGTCCATTGACAAACTCGCCGGTACTTTGGATTCCCTGTTCCATGATATAAGCGACCACGTGATTCATCTGGCGCTCGAGTTTGTTCACCAGGAATTCGTCGCTGGTATCAATCACCGACATCACTTTTACGGTCGAACCGAAAAACCGGGCGATTTCAACGCATTTGCTGACTTTCTCCTTGGTCTCCTTGCTGAGGTCTAGCGGTAGGACAATCGTATTGCATCCGGCGTTGTGTTGTTTTCCCTTGATGGTGATCACAGGGCACGGAGCATCGCTGATTACGCGCACGGCGTTTGATCCGATGAATTTCTTCTTAAGGCTGGATTCGCCGGAGGTGCCCATAACGATGAATGAGGCATTCAGTTCTTCGGCAACTTCGGTCACCACTTCATAAATCTTCCCTTTCTCGATGCGGGTGTTGAATGTTAATCCCGATTTGCTGCGGGCGTCTGCTGCGAGTTCGTTCAGTTTGGTTTGTATTCCTGTGCGAAGAAGATCTTCCTGCTGTTCGTTGGAGGACAACATATGAAGCAGTGAAGTAAAAAGCGCTTCGTCGATTACGTGAAGCAGGGTGATGTCCGATTGGGTCATGCGCGCCAGGTTGTAGGACTGGCTGAGGGCGATCTTGGATTGTTCACTGAAGTCGATGGGTACGATGATCTGTTGCTTGGCGGTGGACATGGTCTCAGAGTGTAATTCGGGTATATTTGTGATGCAAAATTACCAATTCCCGCTCAGAATGAAGCCTATCGCCGAATCCGAACTGATCCTGAACAAGGATGGCAGTGTATACCACCTGAATCTGCATCCCGAAGAAGTGTCGGATGTGGTGATCAATGTGGGCGATCCTGACCGTGTTTCGATGGTCAGTGCTTATTTCGATGCGATTGAAGTGCGCAAGCAGAAACGGGAGTTTGTGACGCACACCGGAACGTACAAGGGGCGACGAATGAGTGTGATCAGTACGGGAATCGGAACCGACAACATCGATATCGTCTACAATGAATTGGATGCGCTTGTCAATGTCGATTTGAAAACCCGCATGATTAAGCCGGAACTAAAACGTATCAGTCTGGTCCGGATCGGAACTTCCGGTTCCCTGCAGGCCGATGTGCCGGTTGACAGTTTTGTATGCTCCACCCATGGTCTTGGCCTGGACGGCCTGCTTAATTTCTACAAGT
>JBJTJB010000099.1:0-1386 GCA_046095245.1 Bacteroidota bacterium
GTTGGTGATGATGCCGTTCCATTCCTGATCGGTTCCGGGCAGGAAGCCGGGAACATCTTCGAGCACCAGCAGGGGAATGTTGAAGCAATCGCAGAAGCGCACAAAGCGGGCGGCTTTCACCGAGGATTGGATGTCGAGCACTCCGGCAAGAAACGCAGGTTGGTTGGCCACCACTCCGATCGACTGACCGGCAAGGCGCGCGAACCCCACCACGATGTTCGCAGCGAAATCCTTGTGCACTACAAAAAAACCTTCACCGTCGTCATCGATTAATTCGTTGATCACATCCCGGATATCGTAGGGTTGATTGGGGTTTTCCGGCACAACTCCATTGAGTTTGGGCCGGAGTTCATTTCCGGGAGTGTAGGGCCTTGAAGGGGCAGGATCCTCGCAGTTTGACGGGACATAACTGAGCAAGCGCTTGATGTGGCGGATGCATTCGATTTCATTGGCACAGGCGAAATGGGTCACCCCCGATTTGGTGCTGTGCGTGGAGGCGCCCCCCAGTTCTTCACTGCTCACTTCTTCGTGGGTCACCGTCTTGACGACATTGGGACCGGTCACGAACATGTAGCTCGTATTTTCCACCATCAGGATGAAGTCGGTGATGGCCGGTGAATACACTGCACCTCCGGCGCAGGGGCCCATGATCGCGCTGATTTGTGGAATCACACCCGAAGCGAGCGTGTTGCGGTAAAAGATATCGGCATAACCGCCAAGCGACACCACACCTTCCTGGATGCGTGCGCCACCCGAATCATTGAGTCCGATGACAGGCACACCATTTTGCATGGCCAGATCCATGAGCCGGCAGATTTTTCCGGCATGTGATTCGGACAAGCTGCCTCCGAAAACGGTGAAATCCTGCGCGAATACATACACGGGTCTGCCATCGATGCGACCATAGCCGGTAATCACACCATCGCCCGGGTATTTTTCCTTGTCGAGGCCGAAATCAGTCGAGCGGTGGGTCACAAACATGCCGATCTCCTCGAAGCTGCCTTCGTCGATCAGAAAATGGATGCGCTCACGGGCCGTGAGTTTCCCTTTTTTATGTTGTGCTTCAATGCGGGCTTCTCCGCCTCCGCGAAGGGCTTCTTCCTGTTTTTGCCTGAGTAAATCGAATTTGGGGTTCATGCGCGTTCCGAATGGCTGCCCAAAAGTACGTCAAACGCCCTTGGCGGACCCGGAAGCTCTGAACAGCAATGTGTATTTTCGTTTCTTATTCCCTATTTCGTGGTTCGCAATCTCACGCTCTTCCGATGCTGCCTGCTGGCCCTGCTCACTGTTTCTGCCCTCTGTGTTGGAGAACCCGGGCGTGTCGCTGTGCCGGGAACCTGGTGCAGTATGGTTCCTCCGGCCGATTTTTTACAGGCTTTGCGGTAC
>JBJTJB010000100.1:0-4723 GCA_046095245.1 Bacteroidota bacterium
CCGGAAGGCAGGTGTTTAACCGTTCTTTGTTCCTCGATCAAGAACTTACGGTTTATGCATTGGATTTCTCCTGGTTGCCGGAGGGTGTGTACATCATGCATGTACAAGGTCGTAAGTTGGACAGTTCCATCCGCATGGTACGCGTTAACCCTTAATCAGAACAAATAGAAGTTCAGTAATGATGAAAAATCTCCTCATATATCTCTTCACCTTATCCTATCTCGTTGTTGCGGGTTGCAAGGACGACGAGCAGCAGCCGATCATGGAAACCGGAACCATGACGGATGTCGATGGCAACACCTATGCGACCGTGAAAATCGGTAATCGCTGGTGGATGGCAGAAAACCTGCGCGTAACGCATTACCGCGACGGGAGTCCGATCACACGTCTTGACTCGGATGTCGACTGGTCGGTTGGTGATGCTGGCTATACAGTACATCCCGAAGCAACGACCCGAATGGGGAATTTGTACAACTGGGCTGCGGTAAGCAATGCAGCACAGCTTGCTCCTGATGGATGGCATATTGCCACGGATGACGAATGGAAGCAACTCGAATTGGATTTGGGTATGTCTTCGTCCGCTGCCAATGCC
This sequence comes from Bacteroidota bacterium, assembly GCA_046095245.1. Classification (GTDB taxonomy): domain Bacteria; phylum Bacteroidota; class Bacteroidia; order AKYH767-A; family OLB10; genus JAJTFW01. Next base: position 593 of record JBJTJB010000100.1, read on the forward strand.
CTGGGATGGCGCGGGAGTAAGGAAGGCGATGCCTTGAAAGCCACTGGTACAGGAAATTGGGCGCGCTATGATCCGGTATGGGCCGATAATTCGAGCGGATTTTCCGCGCTCTCCGGATCTTGCCGGTTGTATGACGGTCGCTTCGGAACTCCTGGCAAGGGTTACGCCGGTTTCTGGTGGACATCCTCTGCCAGTACACTCCATCCGGATAAAGCGTATTATCGCTACCTTGACTATAAGCGTTCATCCGTTTTTCGTCAAACCGAGCAGACCAAGTACGGCTTTAGTATACGCTGTGTAAAAGACTGATTCCATCTATTTTTAGTAGTACCGCGGGGGCAATCGCCCCCGTTTTTTATTGGCATATGCCGTCTTAACATTCCGGTTATCTACTTATAATGATTTGATAAGTTGAGCGTAAACACAGCATATCGGGTCGGGTATAGCTTTGCCGTCAATCTTATTCGACTGACAGCAACCAAACATCATTCTATACCATGAAAAACCTCTTCTCAACACTGTGTGCCGCCGCCACCTTGGTAGCCGCTACAGTCAGCACGGGCTATGCCCAGTCAAACCTTGGTGCCGATTGCGGATGTCCGCCCGTCGCCAGCCGTCCGACCAAGAACGTAAGCGTTATTTCTGACGCGAACGCAAACTTGGTTGCGAACTACTACTTTTTCTGCGACACGACGTACATCCTCAACGAGAAGTTGTATGTAAACAACGGCGTTACGCTCACCATTGCACCCGGAACTGTAGTTAAGGGATTAGCAACCGGTGTGGGTGTGCCTCAAAATTCACTGATTATCACGCGCGGTGGCAAGTTGATTGCCGATGGCACTCAAACCTGCCCAATCGTATTCACTTCATCCAACGACCCGATGAACGGAACCTACCCGTTGGGTAATCGTGGTGAGTGGGGTGGTATCCAGATCCTCGGACGTGCTCAGCTGGCCCGTATCGGTGGAACGTTCGGAACTACGACCACCGTTAACGGTGAGTGGGTGATGGAAGGACTCAACAACGACCCCCGTTCGGTGTTCGGTGGCGGAGCTACGCCCATCAACAACGACAATTCTGGAATTCTTCGTTACGTATCAATCCGCCATGCCGGTGGTGCCGTAGCTGCAAACGTCGAGTTGAACGGACTTGCACTTGGTGCAGTAGGTAGCGGTACTATCATCGAGAACGTTGAAATCGTATCCAACGATGACGACGGAATCGAGTGGTGGGGCGGCACTGTAAATGGAAAATACCTCAGCAATCTTTTCGTGAACGATGATGGTTTCGATATCGATATGGATTATGATGGAAAGCTCCAGTTCCTTTTTGGCTTGAAGGCTCCTGCATCCATCGCTTCCGGTGGTGAAAGCGGATTCGAGTGGGATGGTGATGAAGGTACTAGCACCTGGTTCGGTGGTTATTCAAGTGCTGTTTCAACCTGGCGTTCACACCCGGTGGTATACAATGCAACCATCATCGGAAACGGTTCTACTGTTTCTGCTACCGGTACAGGTTTCACAACTGGTAATCCATTCGGTGTGAGCTTCAAATCGAAGGCCGAGGGTGAGATCTACAATTCTATTTTCACCGGTTTCAATTCCGCCTTTAACCTGCAGTCTGGCACCGACTCATCCAAATTCTTGTATGACAACAACCTGGTAAAGATTGGTTGTAACCACGTCATCCCCAACAGCAAAGGATTTTCTGCAACTGTAGCTAACGTTACCGTTACCGGTGCTGACTCTAGTCGTTTCTTCGGTACCGATGCAAACGTAAGTGTGGCTAGTATCGCCGGTTTCGATGCCAGCTTCGATGTCAACGGAAGTACCAATCAGGTCACCAACAACATCGATGTAGTTCCCACCAGCAACATCGCTACAACCTGTACACCTCCTGCCGATGGTTTCTTTGTTCCGGCCAACTACCGTGGTGCTTTCGAGGCCGGCAAAAAGGGATGGCTCAATAAGTGGGCTTACACGTCGGTGGTCAACATCATTCCTGGTCTGGCACCGTGCCCCACCGATCTGAATGCGGATGGTGTGACCAATACGTCTGACTTCCTCCTGTTCGTAGCACAGTTCAACCTGTCCTGTAACTGATCATTTTTCTTCGAGACGACAATTGTTATCAACCCAAAACAGGAAAACCCATGTTACGAAAACTGTTAGGTGTTTCCATGTTCGTTCTGGCCGCCGCAGCACCCGCTGTGGCCCAGAACGGTCTGCAAAACATCATTGTAGAAAAATACTATGTATCCAATGCCGCTGATGCGGCAAATGCCAATACGGCATTGACCGGTGCCGGATATTCCACAGGTACCTTGCCTGCCGGTTCCGTAACCTGGCGCATCTACGCCGACTTGTTGCCCGGTTGGGGTGTTCAGTCGGTATATGGTGTACCAGCGCATCCACTGCAACTGAGCACGACTACTTCCTTTTTCAATCACCCCAATGGTAACTCCACAGGAGGAAACTTTGCCAGTAACTCAACTTCCATCATCGGTGATGGAACTACTCTGCTTGATTCATACCTTTCCTGCGGTGCCGTTGCACCCGGTCGATTCGGTGTAATCAAGACGGAAGACAATTCTGCAGCAGTTCCAACTGGCGGAGGCACTAACCTGGTCATTACTCCCAATACGGTGTTGGCCAACAACGACCCTTCAGCGGCCCCAGCTCTTACATCTGCTGATGGTTTGTATAATACAGCCAATAACCCTGCTTTGCTGGCCTTAACTTTATTGGGTGATGCGGCATCTGGGCCTGTAAACATTTTTACCGATGGTTCAATCATCGGCAACTCCTTCAGCTCTACGAACTGTTCATGGGGAGTTTTGGGTGAGCAAATCGGTGCATTTCCAACCGGCACCAACCGTGTCCTGATTGGTCAATTCACAACCAATGGTGTATTCACTTATGCGCTGAACATCCAGCTGCGCAACAACACCACATTCGCCGTTCAGAATTTCGTGAGTTCGAATCCGACTGGCAGTGAGATCTTATTGACTGCATTGGCTGGTACGTTGAACCAGGCCAATGCGGCACCAACAGTCAGTATTACTGCTCCAACCGCTGGTACAACGTACCTTGTAGGCGGCATCGTGAACATCGCTGCCACTGCAGCAGATTCCGATGGTTCTGTTGCCTCGGTTGAATTCTTTGTGAACGGCGTATCAGTTGGTGTAGATAATTCTGCGCCATACACTGCACCGTATACTGCAGCCGGTATCGGTTCCAAATCCATTACTGCAAGGGCTACTGATAACCTCGGAGCTCAGACAACCTCTTCCGCTGTCAATGTAACTGTCGGATCAAACAGTGCTCCAACAGTGACACTCACCGCCCCTTCAAACGGAGCACTGGTGATTGGAGGTGCTGCAGTGAACATCACTGCAACCGCCGCCGATAGTGATGGATCTATCACCCAGGTTGAATTCTTTGTGAGTGGTACTTCTGTTGGTGTGGATAACACCGCACCATTTGCTGTTTCCTGGACCAGCGCCTCTCCTTTCGGTAACCGCGTAATCACCGCCGTTGCAACCGATAACGCTGGAGCTACCACTACTTCAGCAGGGGTCACGATCAACGTACAAAACCCGAACGCTCTTGCCTATACCGTTGGAAACATTTCTGCCGGATGTTCAAACAGTACGTTCTGCTTGCCAATCAGTGCCATTGACCCAGTCACCAACGTAATTGGATACGATATCGTGTTGGATTATGATGCCGCCAAGGTTACTCCGACCGGTGCAATCGTCCGCAAGAATGACTTGTTGTTGCCTAACTTCAACAGCAACATGGTCAGCACAGCGTTCTCCAACGATGCAACCAACGGAAAGGCATACATCTCTGTGTACTTCAATGGTAGTGCTCCTTCCAGCGCACGATTCGCTGGGTCTGGGGATATCATCTGCGTTGAATTCGCCAAGACCGGCATGGGTACCAATGACACTGCACTTTTTGTAGCCGATACGCTATTGGAAAGCCGTATCACCGGTGTTCAACTGGTGGGTACAGATGCGGGTTCATTCATCAACTTCTCGGACAGTCTCTTTAGCGGTAACCTGAAGTTCTGGCTGGATTTCAGTCCCATCAAGTATAACCAGGCTGCTCCTGGAGATTACCT
>JBJTJB010000101.1:0-2023 GCA_046095245.1 Bacteroidota bacterium
GATAACCATCCGCCCCGCACGGGCGACCCGTCAAGGTATCCGGCAATTCCGATATTTGCCCGAGATGTCCGCCCCGCGCAAGAAACGCTCCCGGCTGGTCCGCAACCTCAGAAACAAGTTCCGCCTTGTGGTCATGAACGACCAGACGCTGGAGGAGAAGTTTTCGTTGCGGCTCACACCGATGAATATCCTGGTTTTCGGGGGGACCTCGGTCCTTACCCTGATTACCATTACGCTGTATCTGATTGCCTTTACCCCCCTGCGTGAGTACATCCCCGGGTATACCGATGTGCGTGTACGTCGCAATCTGGTGCAAATGGCCATCCGCGCCGATTCGCTGGAGCAGCAGATGGCCGCACGCGAATCGTATCTGTCCGGTTTACTGAATGTGCTGGAGGGTAAGACCGATTCGCTACCGGGTCAACGCCCCACCACCGTGGCTGTTGCCGACTCGTCTCGTCGCCTGCCCATGTCAGTCGAGGACAGTATCCTGAGGCAGGAGATGGAAGCCGCCGACCGGTTTGAATTAACGGAGCAGGAAAGCCGGCCCTTTGCGGCGGGTATCGGAACCACGGCCTTCTTCTCTCCGCTGAAAGGAACAGTGACCACCCGTTTTGATACGCGGCAAAAGCATTATGGAATCGATATCGTGGCCGGATCAAACGAGGTGATCAAATCCGTTCTCGATGGAACGGTGATCCTGTCGAATTTCACCTCCGAGACCGGGTATGTCATCGGTATCCAGCATGCCAACAACATCTGTTCGTTCTATAAGCACAACTCGGCCTTGTTGAAAACAACGGGCGAGCGTGTGCGTGCAGGAGATGTGGTGGCCATCATCGGAAACTCGGGCGAGCACAGCTCGGGTCCACACCTGCATTTCGAGCTATGGTACAACGGGAGTCCGGTGAATCCCGCTGAATTCATCAGTTTTTAATCCAGGCAATCCCGGTCATCTTATTCCGTTATTCACTCACACCCCTCCACTCGCCCGGTGAGCCGACGCCAAAAGCTGCTTCTTTTCATCGTCCTGCCCCCACTGCTGCTGGTCCTCCTGTTGGCTTTGGGCGGCTGGGTATACGGTCCCGAATTGCAAGGTGCAGCCGTCGAACAGCTCAACCGCCGGCTCAAGGTTCCGGTTCAGGTGAAGTCTATGGACATTTCCCTATGGAGGAAGTTTCCCTATGCCAGCATTCACCTCCAGGAGGTTGTAACAAAAGGAAGTCCCTGCTCAGGGTATGACGAAAAGTTGTTGGAGGCAGGCCATGTGTACCTGCAGTTCAGCTGGTGGGATCTGATCTCAGGCCAGACCAGGCTGCGCCGCCTTGATATCGAGGATGCACGCTGTCATGTCCACGAAGACAAATCAGGAAGGACCAATACGGATATTTTCAAGGACAGTGATTCGGAATCAGATGCATTTTCGTTTGAGTTGAGCGAAATACGGATCCGCAATTCAGGGTTCGAATACGCATCCGATCAATCACGGAACGATATCGCCTGGCATATCCGAACGCTGGATGCCGAGGGGATGTTCAGTCAAACGGAATTCACGCTTGGCTTCACATCCGATCTCCGCAGCGAACGCTGTGTACTTGGCGCAGCGGATTACCTGCCCGGTAAGGATGTTTCCATTGTAGCCTCGCTGAACGTCAACCGTGAAACCAACACCCTGAAATTCGAACGCTTCGAAGGCGAACTCGAAGGCTTGACTTTGGACGCCAGCGGCGAAATCGGATTTTCGGATACGGATACCCGTTACGATTTGTCAATCGATGCCCGGAACGCTGACCTGCGCGGCCTTCTGGCTGTTTTGCCGGGAAGCGGAAAAAGCCGTTGGAAGGATTTTTCATGCGCTGGAAAAATCGATCTGAGCCTGTCGGTGGATGGCCTGTCGGGTAAGAATTCGGTGCCACATATCGTAGCGCGTTTTGGAACCCGTTCGGCAGACCTTCGACCACCCGATAGTCCTGTAGCCTTGGAAGGGCTCAGTTTTACCGGGACTTTTTCGAACCATGATGCA
>JBJTJB010000102.1:0-6009 GCA_046095245.1 Bacteroidota bacterium
CTGTGAAAGATACACGCATCCAGTCCATTGAAGATGAATTGAAACGCTACCTCGGTCAACAAGAGGAGCATAGTATTCGTATCGCACAACTTGAGTCCGAACTGGAGATTTTAACACCTCAGCAGGAAAAGGCCGATCAAACATTACGTGACCTCAAGCAAGAACGCATCCGACTTGACGAATCCCTTCACCTGGCTGAAGCAAAACTGAAAGAACTGAACCATGTACTTCAGGCCGACTCGCGAAAACTTGCTCCCAGGCATAACGACTACCAACTCACCAAGAACCTCCTTGAACAGATGGAAGGTTATCCGGAGTCCATTCGCTACCTGAAAAAGAACCACGACAGGTATAAACAGGCACCACTGTTAAGCGAAATCGTCGTATGCGACGAAGAATACAAGGTCGCCATCGAGAATTTGCTGGAGCCCTACCTGAACCATTTTGTAGTTGACACCTACCCTGAGGCCTGGGCTGCCGTTCAGACGCTGAATGATTCGGCCAAGGGTCGTGCGAATTTCTTCGTACTGGAGTCCTTGCGAAAATTCAATGCATCAACAAGCCCAGCATTGGAGGGCTGTGTGCCCGCCATTTCAGTGGTTGAAAAAGATGCCCGATACGAACCCTTATTCCGTTTTTTACTGGGACATGTTCAGATTCTTGACAATAATCGTTCATTGCAGGATTTCCCCGAAACCAGCGATCAAACCACAGTCGTTATTTCACAAAGCGGAAATTACCTGCGGCAGAAATACACTGTTGGAGGCGGTTCAATCGGATTATTCGACGGCAAGCGTACCGGAAAATTCCGCAACCTTGAAAAACTGGCCGAGGAACTGAAGCAGCAGGAACTGCTCATCGAACAATACCGGGAACAGGTTAAACAAGCCGAAACCGAATTGAGCGGATATAAGCAGGATTTGCAGGAAAATCAGCGCGCACTCAGCACCGGCGAAAATGAGTTTGTTAAACTCAATTCCCAGTCGCATTCGTTGCGTAGCAACCTCGATTTCTTTGGAAATAGCCTTGACCAATCGCGTCAGCGTTCATCCAAGCTGCAGGAAGAGGCCGATACATTGCAGCGGATTCAGGAAGAAGAACGAAACAATCCCGACCTCTCCCCTGCCTTGCTGCGCGAACGCCTGGAACGGCTGATCGAGCAATTGAATGTACAACAGGAACAAAGCCTTCAACTTCAAACCGAGTCCTCAGAAAAGGTCCAGGCATTCAACCAGCAGAATATTGTCATGCTCCAGCAGCAGAACAAAATTCAAAATGTGATCCGGGAAATCGGCTACAGCAATACACAAATCGATTCCATCGGTAAAAACATGGCGCAGTCGGCTCTCGAATTGGAAGCCATCACCGAGCAGTCGGTAGTGCTGATGGGCAACCAGGAAGGAAAGGGCGACACCTATCGCCTGTTAACGGAAGAAAAGGCATCCTTTGAAAACGCCTATAAGGAGACGGAAGCAGAATACAATCAGGCCAAGCAGGCTATTGATCAGGAAGAACGAAACCTGAACGATCTCAGGAGACAAAAAGAGCAGGCGGACGCATCCTTGCAGGGGGTTCACGAAGAACTCAATGAACTCAAACTACAGATGTACTCCTTGAAAGAACGCCTCAACATTGAATTCAACATCGACATCCAGGAACTCGGCGCGACCGAGCCTGATCCTGAATTCAATGAGGAGGAATCACGACCCCGTGCGGAGCAATTGCGCAAGCGACTTGCCGATTTCGGGCCCATCAACCCGATGGCACTTGAGCAATACAAGGAAATCAAGGAGCGGTATGACTTCATCATTGCTGAAAAAACAGATTTGCAGAATGCCAAGGAGGCCCTACTGAAAACAATCAGTGAAATCGACGAAACCGCACGAACGGTGTTTTCGGAAGCGTTCACACAAGTGCGCGCCAATTTCATCCGCGTATTCCGCTCCCTGTTCACCGACGACGACAATTGCGACTTGGTCCTTTCCGACCCGAACGACCCATTGGAATGCGATATCAATATCATAGCACAACCAAAAGGCAAGAAGCCGTTAAGTATTCATCAGCTTTCAGGTGGAGAAAAGACCCTAACGGCCACCGCACTGCTCTTTGGAATCTATCTGTTGAAGCCAGCGCCATTCTGCATCTTTGATGAGGTTGATGCACCACTCGATGACAATAACATCGACAAATTCAACAACATCATCAAAACTTTCAGTAACGAGTCGCAGTTCATCATCATTACACACAACAAGAAAACCATGGCAGCCACCGATATCATGTACGGTATCACCATGGCTGAGCAAGGGGTGACTACCGTTGTACCTGTTGACATGAGGGCCTTCGCCGAGTAAGCCGACAAGACTCAATAACTGCTCGGACGCTTTTTCGGAAATACGCGTCTCCAAAAAGTGGAGCGGTTGTCATATGAATCAATAGGCCGGTACCTGCGGTTGTTGCGCTTCCATCGCTTTCTCACCTCCTTGGACTGCATTTTCGCGTGACGCTTTCTGCCTAGCTCGTCGGCCTTGGCTTGTTTCTTTGCCTGATCGACTTTGGCTTTCTCTGCTTTTTTCTTCTTACTTCTGGCACTACCATCTGACTGGGCCATCAGACCCAGATGGGTTGTAAACAACAGGATTACTGACAGAATAACGCGGAGGATTACTCGAATCATTCAGCAATATTCATAAAAAAACCCCGCCAGTTATGGCAGGGTTAACGATTTCATTTCAGGTTTAACGAACAGGCTCTGAAAAATCCCGATACTTGGCGTAAACGTTCGTACCGTTGTATTCGCACGAGATTCCGAAGAGGAAAATCTTCATATCGCGCGGCGGATTCACCGTAAACGCACCTTCGTGAAGTTCCACATTGCGCTCATGGTGTTTTACCTGGGTGTCGATATACACGATATTGATTTCAGCGTGTGTGGGCATGGTGTTCAACATTTCCCCCTGAGGACCAACCGGAAAGAACCGGATAGTGGTACCATCATCAACCATTTCGAAACGGATTTTCTGGTCATCACCGATCAGAAGCCCTCCCCGTTTTCCTTTCGGAGCATCTTCAGATCCAGCAAACGACAAAAGAGGAAGTGCAAAAGCAAGGATTGCACAAAACAAGGCATTCATGATTTTCTTCATGGCTCGTAGATTTAACTCAAATATAGTGCAATACCACCAAATCAACCAAATTTCTAATTTCGGCCCATGCGCATGCGGTTTACACTCGGGATTTTATCTATCATACTGATTTTCAATGCTTGCCGTAAGAACAACAGCCAGGTACCCAATGTTGCGGTCGATGAATACCTCAACCTGAATCTACCCGAATTCTTGCCGCTGAATGCCGTAAACAACTGGATTTACTACGATTACGCCGGTTACAAGGGCATTATAGTCACCCGAACGGCCCCGAATGAATTTGCAGCACTTGAACGGTCCTGCACCTTCGATCCCACCCAAAGCGGTTCTATTGTGGACGGTTTACAGGGTGACATTTTCGGAGTGGATTCGCTTTGCGGAAGTAAATTCAGCCTGATTGACGGCTCGGTGGTAAACGGTCCCGCCGCACAACCGCTTATCCGGTACAAAGCCGATTTGCTACCGAACAACATCCTCCACATCTACAACTAGACTATTCCGTTGATTCAGTCTTGGTATAGCCCATTATTTCCTGAACATTTTTACGAATTGATACTGAAATTTCATCGGTCGGCAAATCGTTGGCATCTGTACCAAACGGATCTTCGATCTCCTCTGCAATTAGCTCTAAACTTGCCAGCACATAAAAAATAACCGCAGTGACAGGGATTGTAAAATAGCCCAGTGAAAATACAAACCCAAAAGGAAGAGTCATGATATATAGAAACATGAACTTCTTCAGAAACACGGAATACGAATATGGAATTGGGGTGTTCTTAATTCGTTCGCAGGCACCGAGACAATCCGCGAAGTAGTTGAGTTCCGACTGTATGAGAAGTAAATGCCCGCTGCTCAATCGGGACCCACGCTCGGCGGCAGCACATTTTTCAACGATAGCCCATGCAAAATAACTTGGGGCGTATTTCAGGCCATCGAAATCCTCTGCAATAAAATCCTCAACCGACTCAAGTTCGTCGCTTCTGACTTGTTTCCGCAGGTGATTCTTAAGTGCAAATGCAAAATTCGGTATCATCCGACTAAAAAAGGTCCTTTCGTTGGGCAATAGGACATTGAGCTTTATGGCCAGATTTCGACTGGAATTCATAAGGCCGCCCCATACTTTTCTTCCCTACCACCAACGCTCATACGCTGTGTTTGTACGAAAAACAAGTAACAGTGAAATAACCATGCCCAACGATGAGTGAATCAAGGAAAGGTTTTTAACATTACTTGATGCACTCAATTGCCATACTGATGTCTCAAGCCAAGTAACTAGCCATGAGTAAAGACAAAGCACAATTATCAGTGGTAAAAGTTTCCGAAAAGTATCAGCCTTATGGAATTGGAAGATGATTAAAAACCACTCTTTGGGATTGTATCGTATCATTTTCCAAATCTAGCCAGTAAATTAAAAAAGGCCGCCCTGATTAGGGCGGCCCGTGTAATTGCAAACTTTAGGCGATCAGTACCTGTACTGGTCGTTTTTGTAAGGGCCATTCACTTCAACGCCGATGTAAGTGGCCTGATCTGGTCTCAAGGTGTCGATTTCCACTCCGATCTTGGCCAGGTGAAGACGGGCTACTTTCTCGTCGAGTTGCTTGGGAAGCGTGTAAACCCGGTTCTCATAGGCCTGATTGTTCATCCAAAGCTCAAGCTGGGCCAGAATCTGGTTGGTGAAAGAGTTTGACATTACGAAACTGGGGTGACCCATTGCACAACCGAGGTTCACAAGGCGTCCCTCTGCCAAGACGATGATGTCTTTTCCATCGATGGTGTACTTATCGACCTGAGGCTTGATTGTCTCCTTGGTATGTCCGTAATTGGCATTCAACCAGGCCATATCGATCTCATTGTCGAAGTGTCCTATATTACATACAACAGCGTTATGCTTCATGGCACGGAAATGTTCTTCCGAAATGATATTGAAATTACCTGTTGCCGTAACAACGATATCGGCTTCACGAACGGCATTGATCATCTTCTTCACCTCATAGCCTTCCATAGCGGCTTGCAGTGCACAAATCGGATCGATCTCGGTCACAATGGTACGCACCTTCGCGTCCTTGAGGCTCTCGGCAGACCCCTTGCCTACGTCACCAAAGCCGGCGACAACGGCGACTTTACCGGCAAGCATGAGATCGGTGGCACGGCGAAGTGCATCCACCAATGATTCACGGCAACCGTATTTGTTGTCGAACTTCGATTTCGTCACCGAGTCGTTGATATTGATGGCCGGCAGCGGCAATGTGCCGTTCTTCATGCGCTCATACAAGCGCAGAACACCTGTGGTGGTTTCTTCGGAAATACCCTTGATACCGCTGATGAGCTCCGGATACTTGTCGAGAACCATATTGGTCAGGTCGCCACCATCATCCAAAATCATGTTGATGGGCTTACGGTCCTCACCAAAGAAGAGGGTCTGCTCGATACACCAATCGAATTCCTCGTTGTTCATGCCTTTCCAGGCATACACAGAAATCCCCGCTGCGGCAATGGCTGCTGCTGCATGATCCTGGGTACTGAAAATGTTGCAGGACGACCAGGTGACCTCGGCTCCGAGCTCCACGAGGGTTTCGATTAGAACAGCCGTCTGAATGGTCATGTGTAAACAACCGGCGATGCGCGCACCTTTAAGCGGCTTTTGCGCACCATACTCCTCGCGGAGAGCCATCAGACCTGGCATTTCTGCCTCAGCGAGGCGGATTTCCTTACGCCCCCATTCGGCGAGGGACATGTCTTTAACTTTGTATTTCACGTACTGATCTACGTGGGTTTTCATTGTTTAGGTCAATGTAGTGCGACGGTACGGTTTCCAGTTTTAGCTTGCAATCAGAATAACAGCCCAGTATGACCCTTTTTACGAATG
>JBJTJB010000103.1:0-2512 GCA_046095245.1 Bacteroidota bacterium
ACCTGGAATAGAACGGCCGCCGAACACTAAATCTTCACTATGAACCGTCTCATCATCTCCTCCTTCGCGTTGCTATGCATTTTCCTATTTAATGCCTGTTCCCCCAAGGTTCCATTCACACAGCAGATCCGCGAACAGTACAAGCTCAGCCCCGACGAATTAAAGCGCATCCAATTCTATCTTTCTGATCCCGTTGTTCTTCGGAGGATGGAGCAGAGTGAACGCGAAAAGAAAACCGACTAGGGTAAATTGGTCATCGAAAGCGGAAGCTCTTTGGATCAATTGACTTTCAAGGCGAATACACCCGGTCTTGTTGATGGCATTGTGGATGCGAGCACACTGAAAATCTCATTTGAGGAAGGTGCCGAAAAATACATGGTGTTTGGTAGTTCCCGTTCCAGAAATGGATATTATCTGCTGCAAGGCCTGCCCGCAGACAATGGTCGAGTGAAAATCAACTATGCAGGACAGTCGTGGATTGCAGGTCGCGGAAGTGAACAGGCCGTTTTGCTCTTCAAAATGAAAAGCGTTCGCAAAATGCGCGTGAACGACAATGTAGCGAAGGGAAAAAAACTGTGATTGGTTCAGTTGGCTCGCTCTCCAATTGCTTTCAAGGTAAATACGCCGTGTATGACCACAGCCGCTAGGATGATTGCGCTGCCAATGTAGAACCGCAGACCCAACAGTTCGTGCTCCTGAAAAAGGATCATGGCGAGAACAATGCTGTAGAGCGGTTCGAGGTTCACACTTAAATTCATGGTAAAGGCATTGATATGCTGCAGTGCCTTTAAGGACAGTGTGAATGCCAATGTGGTACAGAAAGCCGACAGCAGTAAAAGATACGCTAGGTCTTTCGAATCGGGTACTGCGAACCCACTGCCGTTGATAGAAAACCAGGCCGGAAGGCATAGGCTTAAAAAAATAAATCCTGTACTCAGCTCCACCAGCGAAATCACTCCCGGTGAATACGTGCGACTGATTCGCTTGTTGAAAATGGTGAACAGTGATGCCAGAAGTGCGCTGGCAAGAGACAAGGCGATGCCTTTTCCGTGAATCTCCGATCCGGAGAAAATCACATAAACCCCAATGGCGACGGTTATTCCCAAGAGCAACTCTCTCCAGCGCGGTAGTTTTCCGGCCAGGAGTGGTTCGAGCAATGCAGTAAAGACCGCAACAGTGGAAAAGCAGGAGATGGCAACGGATACATTCGATGCCTTGATGGCTCCATAAAAGGTGATCCAATGCAACGTAATCACGACTCCGATCCCGGCAAGATGGATGAGTTGGTTTCGCTTTGGTAGTTGAAATCCTCCGCTGAAATAAAGGTAGGCGCCGGTTGTTATGGAACTGATAAGCATCCGGTACCAGACCAGTAGCCCTTCGTCAAGTGAAATCAGTTTTCCGAAAATCGCGGTAAAGCCCCACAGCACGATTGCAATGTGCATGTAGAGGTATGCCCGTCTCTCCATCAAAAGCGCATGAGTTGCTCGTAAAGTTCCTTGGTCGGTAAACCGACCACGTTATAATACGAACCCAGGATGTATTCGATGCCGGTCATTCCAATCCAATCCTGAATGCCGTAGGCGCCGGCTTTATCCATCGGATTTCCTGAGGCGATGTAATGCCGTATCTCCTCAATGCGCAGCGACTTGAATGAAACTTCGGTCCGGGCAAAAAACGATTCCGACTTCCGTGTGCTTAAGATGCATACGCCGGTGATGACCGAATGTTTGCGCCCTGATAGTAATTTGAGCATGCGTTCGGCATCGCTCTCATCAACCGGTTTACCGAGGACGAGATCGTCCAGGGTGACCAATGTGTCAGCAGTAATCACAAGCGTGCCATCAGTAAGGTCGGGCTTGAAGGCAAGTGCCTTCTTTCTGGCCAGAAACATGACGGCATCTTCTTTCCGGAATTGCTCGGGAAATGTTTCTTCCACAGGCCGCACATCAACCTCGAACGGAATCCCCATGGAGCGCATCAGCTCTTGCCTGCGCGGAGAATTGCGGCCCAGTATGATTCGGGTAGAGTTGAGTTTGTCAGCCAGTGGATTCGGACTCATATTGCTTAGGCGATACTGATTCGAAAAACGACCAGGGAAAGGGTAGCGGCAAACATAACGATTTTGAGCAATCGACTTGCTTTCCTGAAATCCTCTTGGCTCCGGCTGGATCGCGCCAGAATATACACGGTGTACAGCATCGGTAGCTCTATGAAGAGTACGATATAGCCGAATGGGAGCGCACTTTCCCATTGGTATGTAAGAATCTGTATCCAGGCCAGACCGGCAAGCATAAGAATCAAAATCAAGGCAGCGCACCAGGCAGTAACGGATGTTCCAGCCCGGACGGCCAGTGTGCCGCAGCCTACTGATGCATCGCCCAATGCATCTTCACAGTCTTTCACAAGTTCGCGCACAAGCGATCCGAGAAAAATGAAAGCAAGAAGCACCTCCATAAATAACATGATGCCTGCATTCGTTTTAATGAAAGGTTCTGTAAGGATTACAATC
>JBJTJB010000104.1:0-1296 GCA_046095245.1 Bacteroidota bacterium
TTCTGCGTACGAACTCCGCTTTTTTACGGTCGGTACTCAGCATGTACTCATAGGGATCCTGATCCTTTTTTGTTTCTGCCACCCGTTTTTCGGGCTTCAGGTTGGCAATGGCATCATTGAATTTTGCGTCCGAAGAGATGGCCTGCATGATTCCACGGCTGTAATTGAAGTACCACCACGAATACCGGTCCGCCTCCAGGTAAAGATTTACAACTTCCACACCTCGCCTGCGTTGAATTTCAAGGTGCCCGGTCAATTGTCGGCCGATCGGTTCCTTCCCGATAAATCCAATTCCAATGGGACCTGTCGAGCGATAGGACTGATTGCTTCGATCCCATTCGAGATTTAACTCACTGAAAACAATGGATTGCTGAAATTCATCGGGCACTTTTTTGGGAGCCCCATACAAACTGTATTCTGCCAATAACTTGTCTGCTTTCTCGCGGCCGATCAACGATTTTACGGCCTTTAACCAGGCCGGACGGCTATCGTTACTTGCTTTCAGAGCAGCATTGGTCTGTATAGCAGTCGACATGATTTTCAGCGCTTCTGGACTGAACATGAATTCCATGCCCATCACCAGGTCAAAGCGTATGGAATCGTTGTTGGTGTTAAACGCTGAAGTTCCTGCTGGCTGTAGTTTCACCTGGCCTAGCTTCAAACCGAAATCAAAACGACCTTCAGCGCTTACCATGCACAATTCATCATCAAGTGACAGCGTAGGGGCCGGTAAGACTTCGTCTTTTCCTTTTACCGCAGGGGCAGGAGGCTCTGCAATGATATATCGCTTGGTTCGATCATCATAACTCAAATAGCCCGATGCTGTAACCACTTCATGATCTGCCGCCCTTCGCTTGGGAGCCAGGAAATTTGCATAAAAACCTACACTATCGGGCGAAAGGCATAAACTGACGGATAACCGTTCACCTTGTTCGTTCCTCGGCTCTGCCACAGGAATGTTTACACCTTTCGGATCAATCTCACCCTTGAAGGAGAA
The DNA here is from genome assembly GCA_046095245.1 of Bacteroidota bacterium. Taxonomy (GTDB): domain Bacteria; phylum Bacteroidota; class Bacteroidia; order AKYH767-A; family OLB10; genus JAJTFW01. Next base: position 998 of record JBJTJB010000104.1, read on the forward strand.
CCAATTTCCGGGAAGCCGCTCCTCACACCGGTGACTCATTTTCGCAAAGCCATCAAATGTGAGTAGGGGATTGGCCGCAGCCAGGTAAACCCGGCCTTTGTACTGTATGTTCCTGCTGATTTGAAAATTGGCTGAATCACTGAGTGATCCATTCGCATAGGTTTGCCCGCTGGTGTCGACAGAAACACGATCCAGAAGGATGAGGTGTTCAGTGCCAGCATTGTCGGTGTAGGCATATTTACCGCTTGCCTCATAGCGCTTTCGCCCATCGATGTTAACCTCTGCATCCACAATGGTGT
>JBJTJB010000105.1:0-2801 GCA_046095245.1 Bacteroidota bacterium
GAAAATGTCTTTTTCATCACTGCGAATATCATAAAGAGCCGGCAGGGTTCGGTGAGGGAATTATCTATGAAGGGTCTGAAATTGATGTTCCGTCTACTCACGCTCCTGCTTCTTGTCAGTTTTTCAGAAGCCCTGGGGGCCAATCCATCCTCCTCTGCCGACTTACACCACCGGTTGAGGCGTTTACGTCAATCCGTCAGCGTATTATACGTCGCTGCCCATCCGGATGATGAAAACACCCGACTGATTACCTGGATGTCGAAAGAAAAGGCCTATCGCACTTCCTATGTTTCATTGACTCGGGGGGACGGCGGGCAAAACCTGATTGGATCCGAGCTTGGTGTGGAATTGGGACTGATCCGTACCCGCGAACTGATGTCGGCCCGGGAAATTGATGGTGGATCGCAGTACTTCACCAGCGCTGTTGATTTCGGGTATTCCAAAACATCCGATGAAACACTCCGGAAATGGAACCATGACAGGGTCCTTGAAGATCTTGTTCGGATCATTCGCAAAGTTCAACCGGATGTGATCATTTGCCGTTTCCCCCCCGATAAGCGAGCCGGACATGGACACCATGCTGCGAGTGCCGTTCTGGCTGGTGAAGCATTTGTACGGGCTGGTGATTCAACTGCCTATCGTCAAACTCCTGGTTTTCCGAGTCCATGGCAAGCCCGCAGAATTGTATGGAATACCTTCCGCTTCGGAAGCAACAACACCATTTCGGCTGGTCAACCCTGGGTGGATGCGGGAGGATTCGACCCCATCAGCGGCTATTCCAATGGCGAATTGGCGGCCATGAGCCGATCCCAGCACAAGAGCCAGGGATTCGGTGTTGCCTTGCAACGCGGAACCCTAAAGGAATATTTCTCGGCGGTGGATGGCGATACCACTTTCAGCGACCCCTTTGAGCGCATTCAGGATAGGTGGCTCTCCTACCCGTCCGGCAATGTTTTGGTAAAGCAAATCGACAAGCTGATCAGCCAATTTGATTTCCTCCATCCAGATGCAAGTCTTCCGGAACTGCTTCGATTGAGGAGTATGATTCTTGATCAGAAGCAAGATGACTGGCTGCAGTACAAGCTCAATGAATTGGAGTCCCTCATTACCGGTTGCATGGGATTGTGGACATCAGCCTATGCTCTGCGCGAACATGTAGTGGTAGGCGACACGTTTTCCGTTGATGTGCAAGTGCTGGTGCGAAACAAGGTCTCTGCAAGCTGCCGGATTTCTCCCATGGCTCAGGGAGATACCGTACGAAAAATGGATTTGATTCCCCAGCAGATCTCGTCCGTTCAACGTGTAATGCGCGCCCCAAACGAACCGAGTCAACCCTATTGGCTCCAAACCCCGGGAGAAGACGGCTGTTTCGGTAAGCATTCGGGCGGTATGTGCATAGAACCCTGGAACCGCCCAGCCATGACGGTCCCGGTTTTGGTGAGCTTGGGCGATCAGACCTTGTTGATTGAAATTCCGATCGAATACAAACGGACGGATCCGGTGAAAGGAGAATTGATCAATGAAATTTCTGTTGTTCCGGTATTGACCGGCGAATTGGAACAAAAAGCCCTTGTATTCAGTTCCGGTTCAGCAAAAAGCATACAATTGAATCTGAATTATCATGGAAATACGAAAGACACCTTTCGGCTGGTGATGGAATGTGGAACGGGTTGGCAATGCTCCTCAGATACATTGCTGATATTCGATACGGAATCTAGGAAAAAGCAGATTTCTCTGCAGCTTAAACCGGTTGATTTCAGCAAGGCAGGTTCCGGACAGGCCATGCTCCGGTTTGTCCAAAATGACGGACGTATACATCAATTGCTTCAGTTGCGTGAAATCGATTACGCGCACATTCCTAAAATCACCTGGTTTCCCGAATGTGAATTGAAAATGACTACGGTTGAACTGAATGCAGCACCCCGTAAGATCGTTTACGTAGAGGGAGCCGGTGATGCGGTAGCCGGAATTCTTAAGCAAATCGGGTACGACGTATTTGTTACCGATGCCGAAGGTCTGATGAAAACGGACCTGAAGGATGTTGCCGCAATCGTTACCGGAATCAGGGCATACAATACGGACAAAAAGCTACCTGAGGCACGCGAAAAAATGATGCAGTTTGTACGGAATGGAGGACGACTGATTGTGCAATACAACACCAATTCCAATCTGAATCCGGGTACTGCAATGGCCCCCTACCCCTTCAGTATCACGCGTAACCGGATAACCGAAGAGGATGCAACCGTATCAATGACGGACAATGCTCATGTTCTGTTTACCTACCCGAATCGTATTAACCCGAACGACTTCAAGGGATGGATACAAGAACGTGGTTTGTACTTTGCCGGGGAATTAGGGTCGAACTACACGGATTTGATACGCATGGCGGATAGCGGCGAAGAGCCGATGGGAGGAAGTTTGATCTGTGCCGAACTTGGGAAAGGCATGTTCATATACACAGGTCTTTCTTTTTTCCGTCAGCTGCCCAATGGAAATCCGGGTGCCATACGGTTGTTTTGTAACCTCATCGGTCACTGACGAAATGAGACAGGAGCGTATCCGATTCTTCCTCAACGAATATGGACCGGTAATCGGTTTCCTGATCATCCAGATTCTTTTTTACACCTGGTTTGGATCCCATTTCTCATGAGTATAACAGACTGGATTGTACTGCTCCTCACATTTGCCGCAGTGATCGGCTATGGGGTTTATAAAAGCAGGGGGCAACGCGATTTGAATAGTTTTTTTCTCAGCAACCAAAGCATGCCCTGGTACCTTGTCTTGTTTGCCATCATGGGTAC
>JBJTJB010000106.1:0-10517 GCA_046095245.1 Bacteroidota bacterium
GTTATTTATGACACCATCAGTCCTGCTTTGGACGTCCGGTCTGATCAAGGAGGCCTTTCTTTTTTATGCCATCGGTCTATTGCTTTTCCAGGTGGAATGCTGGCAGCATCGTGCCGGAAAGCCTGTACTGCGGATTCTGGCAGTGATTCTTGCCGTATTTGTCCTGTTGACCATCAAGGCCTACGTTTTTTTTCTGTTTGCCCCTGTCATACTATCGCCGCTGGTGTCATCCTTGTTTCCACTGGCAAAGCAACGGCTTGTCGCTGCATTGGTGTTTGTCGCATGGTTGGTTTTGCTCGCTGGTTTGGCTCCCGCAATCACAGGTGCTACACTTCCCGATTTACTGTCGGCCAAGCGTGATGAATTTATCAGATTGGCGACGGAAGTAAAAGCCGGCTCCATCATCCCCATGCAGCCGATGGAACCCGGCTGGTTGGGTTTGCTTGTCGAGTGTCCCGGAGCCCTGTTCAGGGCCTTATTCTATCCGATGCCGAATCAGGTCTCAGGTCTACTTGGCTGGATGTCTGTACTGGAAAATCTGATTGTGTTGTTTTTTATGCTTTGGATGATGGTTCAGGCCAGGCATTCGGGCAACCGACCTGGAGCCGCTGCGCTTGTAGCACTGCTATTCGCACTTGCATTGATGCTTCTTGCCTCCCTTGTAACTCCCGTGATCGGTGCCTTGGTCCGGTACAGGGTTCCTGCACTTCCATTTTTACTGTTCTACTTTGCATCCTATGCAAAAAGTGGATTTCTTGATTTACCCAATCGCCTGAAAGCACCGGTGAGCCGATGATCGCCTTGCTGATACACCTTGCGCTGGCTGGCCTCCTTTTGTGGAGCACACGATTTTGGCGGATTTTCGGATCGCGTTCCTGGATTATCCTGGTGTTGCTCGTATTTCGATTGGCGTGTGGTGTATTTTTCACCGACGGTTATGCCAGGCGTTATGGTGGAGGCGACATGCATGGTTATTTGCACGATGCCAGATTGCTCGCTGATATCGCTGCCGAAGAACCGAGCGACTTTCTGCGATTACTTGCCGGCCTTGACCCTAATTCTGAGGTTGCTGTCGAAGCGTTGAAGGGTTCCCGAACCTGGATTGATCGCGGATACAACCCCTGGTTTAATGATGGACGTAATCTGATACGGGTCCATGCCCTTATTGCACTGACAAGTGCAGGTAATCCGCTCGTCCACCTTTTGTGGGTGAATATGCTGGCGCTGTTTGGATTTGTTTTTCTCCTTAAGGCCTTTTTCTCCGAGCAGGTTCCGCTTTGGGCCTTGGTATTCACGATTTTACCCAACGCTCTGGTGTGGACCAGCATGTTGCTCAAAGAACATCTCCTTTTGCTTGGAATCGGTTTGGTGTTGTATAGTTGTGTGCAACTCAAATACGATGCGAAGAAACTCTATGGATTATTCGGGGTCGGAGTGGTGTTGCTAATGTGTTTCAAGTCTTATTGGTTTCTCATGCTGTTTCCCGGACTGATCGTATGGCTGTTCCGTAGCAGCAAACCGCTTGGCGCAGGTCATGTGGTTTTGGCATACCTGTTTTCTTTTATTTTGGTCATCCTTCTTTCGGCTGTGCATGTTATTCCTGACATACCGGATGTTTTAGCAGGTCAGCAGCGGAATGCCTGGCGATTGGCGGTTTTTTCTGGTGCTGGGAGTGTTCTCACTCCGATCGTGTTCTCACCCGATTGGTGGAGTATCTTTCGGCATACACCGGAGGCACTTATCATCGCACTGATACAGCCAATGCCCGAATCAATTTACGATGTTGCTTGCTTTTTTTTCATAGAGAACCTGATGCTTCCGCTGTTGCTCATCGCCTTGGCCATTCAACGCCCACCGCTTCGGAGTCTATTTACTCCGCTACATACCATTTCCATCATTTCAGGGTTAAGCATGGTGGCCATCAGTGCACTGACCATGCCCGTATCGGGTACGCTGATCCGTTTCAGACTACCGGGCCTTCTATTGGTCTTGCTTAGCCTTGCTGCCACGCTTTATCATTCAAAAACACGTTCAGTAGTTCCACAGCACAACTGAATATTCCGAAATAATCATGAACCTGTTTCGCAAAAAATCAATTGACCAGGCCACCCGGAACCATTCTGGATCTGGAACTTCATTGCTCAAGAAGCACCTGGGTGTACGTGATCTCACAGCCATGGGTATCGCGGCCATTATCGGTGCCGGGATCTTCAGTACCATCGGATCTGCAAGCGCTTCGGGTGGTCCCGGTGTAGTGTTCTTGTTCATTTTCACGGCTATTGCCTGTGGATTCGCTGCTTTCTGTTATGCCGAGTTCGCAAGCCTTGTTCCGGTGAGCGGATCTGCCTACACGTATTCATATGTGGCTTTCGGTGAGCTGTTCGCATGGATTATCGGTTGGGCCTTGATCATGGAATATGCAATTGGAAACATTGTGGTGGCGATATCCTGGTCCGGGTATTTCAACACCTTGCTCGAGCACCTTCGTATCCCTTTGTTAGGCCTGAATGAAGGGGTCCATTTGCCTGCGTGGTCCGGTATTGATTATTTTTCGGCGCAACGCGCCTTCGAAGCTTCAACGCTTGCAGGTGCCGATCCCTCACTAATCAATTCGGAGGGATATAAAGCCTGGGTTTCGGCTCCCGTTTTCGGTGGCATCAAATTGATTTGCGATATCCCTGCTCTGGTCATCAATATCCTGATCACATGGTTGGTTTATCGCGGTATTCGCGAGAGTAAGAATGCCGGGAACATCATGGTTCTGGTGAAGTTGGCGGTAGTGCTCCTGGTCATTGTTGCGGGTGCCTTTTATGTGGATCCCGGTAATTGGAGTCCCTTTTTACCGGAAGGATGGGCCGGAGTCCTGGCGGGTGTTTCAGGTGTGTTTTTTGCGTACATCGGATTCGATGCCATTTCTACCACCGCAGAGGAGTGTCACGATCCACAGCGTGATTTGCCTCGCGGGATGTTCAACGCAATTCTGATCTGTACGGGTTTGTATATTTTAATCGCACTCGTACTGACCGGAATGGTGCCCTATACGGAATTGGGAGTCGATGATCCCCTGGCTTTTGCTTTCGGGCGGATCGGCGTTCAGTGGATCAGCGGAGTGATTGCCGTTAGTGCAGTGGTGGCTATGGCTGGGGTTTTGCTGGTGTTTCAGCTTGGACAACCCCGCATCTGGATGAGCATGAGCCGGGATGGTTTATTGCCCCCTCGATTCGCGAAAATTCACCCGCGGTTCGGAACGCCCTCATTTGCGACCATTGTCACCGGATTTTTAGTTGGAGTCCCCATTTTTTTCATTGACATGGGAACGGTAACCGATTTGTGTTCAATCGGAACGCTCTTCGCTTTTATCCTGGTTTGCGGCGGAGTCCTCATGCTTCAAAATCAAACCGAGTTGCCGCGCAAGTTCAAGGTTCCGTATATCAATGCGCGATTCATCATGCCCATCCTGTTCATATCTACTATGAGTTGGCTTGGCATTTCAGAGGGTGAATGGCTTCGGGAGTCTGTGAATCCGCTACAAAGAGTTGAATCCACTCCCAACTTCATTTTCTTCCTCGTGTTCGGCCTGTTCGCCTTTCTGTCTTATCTTAAAAACTTGTCCTTTATTCCGGTGGCTGGTATCCTGTCCTGTCTGTATCTCATGGCACAGATTCACGTGCATCAGTGGGTGGGGTTCGGAGTTTGGCTAGTAGTCGGTTTGCTCATTTATTTCGGATACGGATACCGGAAGAGTCATTTGGCGAACGTCAATTAATCCAAAGAGCAGTTTGCGTTAACTTCGACAGCACACAAAAAACTACTTGGTTTCATTCTCATGTTAGCACTCATTACCGGAGCCACCTCCGGATTCGGAAAGGCCATTGCAGAGCTCTTCGCATCCAAGCAATGGAATCTGATTATCACCGGACGCCGTGCCGACCGTCTGCATGAACTGGCTGATCGCCTTGCACAGGAGCATGGAATACAGGTCACGCCTTTGGTGTTTGATGTCCGCAATCGCTTGGATGTAGAGTCCGCTCTTGGCTCATTGCCATCTGAACATCATTCGCTGGATGTGTTGGTGAACAATGCAGGACTGGCTGCCGGCATGGCCACCGTTCAGGAGAGCGATCCTGAAGATTGGGACCGAATGATCGATACCAACGTAAAAGGTCTGCTGTATGTTAGTCGGGTGGTTATACCCTGGATGATTGCGCATGGCAAGGGCCATGTCATCAATATCGGAAGCACTGCCGCGAAGGACGTTTATCCATCCGGAAGTGTTTATTGCGCCACCAAGCATGCGGTTGACGCCATCAGCAAAGGAATGCGGATCGATCTGCTCCCACATGGAATCAAGGTCACCAATGTCAATCCCGGTGCTGCAGAAACCGAATTTTCGCTGGTACGGTTCAAAGGCGATCGGGAACGCGCTGCCAAGGTGTACGATGGAATCGATCCCATCCGGGCCGAAGACATTGCCGAGGTGGTCTATTTTGCTGCTACGCGCCCGGCTCACATCGTTCTCAACGATATTATCGTCACACCACTGGCTCAGGCCAGCAGTTCATACATACACCGCAAGTCATGAGCATAGTCCGTATTGTATCGGTTTTTCTTTTCGTCTGTTTCATCGCCTGTAAGCCGGGTGCCTCGAACCAGGAGGTCGATATCGTATTTCATAACGGTACTGTCTATACGGTCGATAGCCTCAACAGGGTTGTGGAGGCCTTCGCCGTGCGTGGTGGCCGTATTGTTGCGTTGGGTACTTCTGCTGAGATGCTCAGCTTGCCCCATGATTCGGCCGTCGATCTGCAGGGAGCTTTCGTTTACCCCGGATTTCATGATCCCCATTGTCATTTCTATGGATATGGAATCGATCTTCAGAAGATCTGGCTCACCGGAACCAAATCGTTTGAGGATATTCTCGATACCCTTTCCCTTTACAGAGAAAAACGATTCATGGGTTGGGTGTTTGGGCGCGGATGGGATCAGAACGATTGGGCCGATTCCCGCTACCCCGACCGCGCATCACTCGACAGTCTTTTTCCGGATGTTCCGGTGTTCCTGATGCGAATCGATGGTCATGCTGCCCTGGTGAATTCGGTAGCGCTGCAACGGGCGGGAATAACACTTCAATCGAAAGTCAGTGGAGGTGAAATCCAACGCAGTGGTAACCGACTTACCGGTTTGTTGATTGACAATGCCGTTGACCTGGTTAAAAACATCATTCCAAAGCCTGACCCACGCAACGAGTCTGAATCGCTACAGGCAGCCCAACGCAATTGCTTCGCCGTCGGCCTTACATCCCTCACGGATGCAGGTCTCGACCCCGATGTGATTGATCGGATAGACAGCTTGCAGCAGGTGGGCCGTCTTCGCATTCGAATCAATGCAATGCTTTCCTACTCACCCCGTAACCTGGACTTGTTTCGCAAGCGGGGTGCGCTTCGCACTGAACGCTTGCAGGTGCGGTCTGTGAAATTGTATGCCGATGGTGCCCTCGGTTCTCGTGGCGCATGCCTCATGCATGACTACTACGATTTGCCCGGACACCGCGGATTTTTGCTGACCACACCCGATTCCATACGCTTGGCAGCTCAGCAGGTGTATGATATGGGTTTCCAGCTCAACACCCATTGCATCGGCGATTCAGCGAACAGCCTCCTGCTGGGGATTTATGGTTCCGTTCTGAAAGGCCCCAACAACAGACGTTGGCGGATTGAACACGCGCAATGCCTGGCTTCTAAGGATTTTTCTGTTTTCAGCGCATACAACATCATTCCATCCGTTCAACCCGTACATGCCACCAGTGATATGTATTGGGCGGAAGAACGCCTAGGCCCCGATCGGTTTAAAACAGCGTATGCTTATCGGACCTTGCTCGAGCAGAATGGCATTTTGGCGAACGGCTCTGATTTTCCTGGTGAAGAGATCAATCCCTTGAACGGATTCTATGCTGCAGTTGTTCGAAAAGACCATTCCGGATTTCCCGAAAAAGGGTTCATGTCCGAGCAGGGTCTCAGCCGGCTTGACGCACTGCGTGCGATGACCATTTGGGCTGCCTTTGCCGGATTCGAGGAGGACAGGAGAGGGAGCCTCGAGCCAGGGAAGGATGCGGACTTTGTCGTTCTGCAGGATGACCTGATGAAGGCTCCGGATTCGATGCTTTTCCGGATTCCTGTGCTGCAAACCTGGATAGCAGCTGAACCAGTTTTCATCAAATAAATACGATGCCAAACCAAATTCGAACCGCGCTCATCACCGGAGCATCCGCAGGACTTGGGGTGGAATTTGCCCGACGCCTGGCTGCTGATGGGTTCAGGCTTATTCTTGCGGCACGTCGGATCGATTTATTGCATCGACTCTCCGACGAGTTGAAGTCCACTCACGGAGCCGAAGTGATGGTGTTTGCATGCGACTTGTCGACTGATCAGGGTTGGATGGGCCTATGCGAATCGGTGGATCGTGTCGGCTGGCCGGTCGATACCCTGATCAACAATGCGGGCTTCGGTACGCACGGGGCATTCCATACCTCCGATACACAATCCCAGTCCGATATGATTCATGTGAACACCTTGGCTTTGACCATGCTGACACGGCATTTTATAGGTGGGATGTTGGAACGTAGAAGGGGTGCCGTTTTAAATGTGGCCTCTGTGGCTGCCTTCCAGCCGGGGCCACTCATGTCGGTTTATTTTGCAACCAAGGCATATGTGCTTTCCTTTAGCGAGGCTTTGCACGAGGAACTAAGAGGTACCGGTATTCACGTCACTGCCTTATGTCCCGGTCCAACCGAAAGCGAGTTCATGGCTGTATCGGGGATGGATTCAAGCCGATTGATCAAGGGTCGGCGGCTTCCCACCGCAGCTGATGTAGTCGCTCTCGGTATAGCTGCACTGAATGCTGGGAGGCGGAGCGTCATTCACGGAACTGGAAACCGGATTCTTGCCCGGTTAGCGACATGGTTTCCACGCGTGCTCGTGCTGCGTACAACACACTATCTTCAAAAGAAGGCCTGACTATTTTCCTGTGCCCATTTCATCGATTTTTTCAAGAAGCAAAGTCGATTGCTTGTAATCGATCTCTTTTTTCTTGGCAATTTCGATGGTGTGCAGGCAGGTCTTTCTGGCCTTTTCCTGCTGTCCAGTTTTGTAATACAGGTTTGCCAGGGTATGGTTGTTCCGGATGTTATCTTCTATAGCAACAGCCTGTTCGGCCCATGAAACGGCTTTTTCAAGTGCATCCTGGTCATTGACTCGTTCATAGAAATAGTGGGCGACTTCACCCAATCGCCGGTGATCTCCCGCTCCATATTTTTCAATGAAGGTGATCCCCTGAACCTGATAGTTTTTCCAATCTGATTTCATCCTGCACCGGTTCAGTTCGGCGTAGGCGATGATCTTGTCTGTGATTTCAAGGTTCGACCTGGATAACTTGGTGATGAGGCTTTGGTAACCGGAGGTGTCCAGTTTCTGTACGCGACTCATCAGTGCACCATTGTAGGCCGTAATGATCTTATTGTCTATACTATCCTGTGTATACTTCCGTGCATATTCACCACGGAGCAGGATCAGACGCTGGAAGGAGCTGGCCTCGGCATCGCGAAAAAGATCATAGATGATCCTCCAGTTGTCATACTTCAACATGTCTGCTTCACTTAATCCGCTCAGGTATCCGTTGATGGTGATTTGGTTGTCCAGCCCGGCACGGTCCAGCATCTTGAAATAGGTGACAATGTCCTGCATGCTGGCCCGCTTTTCGAAATACCTGCGTTCGTAGGTGCGCAGCTGCTTCGTCGTATCCAGTGCTTCTCGTCCCAGTTCCAAAAATTCCGGTTTGCTTCTCTTTCCTGCTGAGCGGTGCATCAGTACAGCATTGGCTGTATCGAAGAATACGTGTGTTGGAAATGTCTTGGCACGGAGTTTCTTGTTGAGTTCCTTGCCTTCTTTTTCCAGGTCAATACGTATGCAGATGAAATTCTCGTTGTAATACCGTCCAACTTCCGGATCCGTGTACACACTGTCTGTCATTTCCTTGCAGTAATGGCACCAGGCCACGTAGGCGTGAAGGAATATGGGCTTTTTCTCAGCCTTTGATGCGATGACAGCCTCCTCAAAGCTCAGGTTACGGAACAGTAAACTATCGGGAACTGCGCCGAGGCTTTTGAAAAAAACAGATGATGCAGTACACAGGTAAAGTGCAAGGGTAAGAATACGCGACATGAATAGGATGTTATTTCCCGGCATACAGCATCATGGCCTTGGCCAGGGCGAAACCGAAGAACTGAAGTTGCTCCTGCTTGTTGTCCGTTTCACCGGCCAGGCTGTTCCTGAAACGGTCCCAAAGGATTTCGGGTGCGTCAAGTGTAGGGATGCAATAGTATTCCGGTGCGCCTCTCAGTTTCGTATACACCAGTATGACCGCGCAGGGTGATTTTTCACCGCTTCTGTAGAGTCCCTTGAATGATGCTTTGCGGTCACCGTATTCAAAGTCGCGAATGTCATTGACTTTATATCCGGGTTTGAGTTCTACGCGCAATTGCATGAACATTTTGTAGCCTACAGAACCCATTACATACTCCTCCTCCGTGGTAGGGGCTATTCCGGACGATTCCTGGCCGAATGAAAGTGTAAATGAAGAGCAGAGCAGGGCGAGAGCGAAAAGAAGCGTTTTCATGCATTAAAATTACGGATTTGCCCACACCGAGTCAATCTCTGCTGAACCTTTCTCCGAGTTCGTTCATGCACTGTTCACTTTCCGTCAGCAGTCGGCGGATGATATCCCGGCAGGGTAAAACATCGTGAATAAGGGCTACGCTTTGACCTGCCGACCAAATCGCATCGTATGTACCGGGCAGTACCGCTTTTTCAAGCCGTTTGAGTCCACGGTATTGAGTAATCATTTTAAACGTACGTTTCGACCAAGGATTCTTGTTCAGAAATCGCTCAAGAGCGTTTTGTCGTTCGCCAAGTCGCTTTGCCTCCGGTGTCGCAATCACGGCGCAAGGGGTGCCGGACAGGCGTTCTGTCAGCATAATGTCATCGATTCCGGCTTGTACTATGGCATCCTTATAGGCCTGGCTAACGCCCGCTTCCGTACTCGCAATAAAGCGTGTTCCCATACTGACTCCGCTGGCACCCAGTGCCAGGGCGGAAACGATTCCTGCGCCGCTTGCAATACCACCAGCTGCAATGACGGGTAACTGAGGAAACGCTTCGCGCATGGCGGGAATCAGAATGTGCATGGGGTCCGGTCCTGCATGTCCTCCAGCTCCCTGTGTAACGGCAATCACTCCATCGGCTCCTGATTCTACGGCCTTGCGGGCATGCTGTAGGTTCGTCACATCGCAATACACCTTTGCTCCGTAGGCATGGGCCTCGCGGATGACTTCTTTGGGATTTCCAAGGCTGGTGATGTAAAAGGGGACTTTTGCTGCCACACAAGCCGACAGATGAGAATCCAATTGCCTGTTGGTGCGTTGTACAATGAGATTTACACCATAATTTCCAGGCTTCGCTCCCGCATCCCGGTAGGCGTTGAGTCTGGACAAGACATCACTGAGTTCACCCGGCTTCCTGAAGTTCAAACTTGGAAACACGCCCATCACACCTTCATCCATGGCGCATTGCATCATCGATTCGTTTGATACCAAAAACATGGGAGCCATGATGAGCGGCATACGCAAATCGAAACTGTTACTGAAAGAAGTGTGGACTCGGGCCATTGTTTTCGTTGATTTGCCTTGCCGGGTGTATATTTGACCTAAAGCTACAGGATTATTCAAATGGAAATCACACGCGTTTTTGATCTTATTGAACGGTATGCCGCACTGTATCCTGACAAAACAGATGCGCTGGCCGCGAAAGTGGATGGACGTTGGCAAACATGGTCCGCCCGCGAATTCGTCAGTAAAACGGACGAGGCGAGTTACGGACTGTTGCAGATGGGCGTGCAGCCTGGTGATAAGATTGCCACACTCAGTAACAACCGACCCGAATGGAATGTAGTTGATTTGGGTATGATGCGGATCGGGGCCATTCATGTTCCGGTGTATCCGACCATTTCCAACGCCGACTTGCGTTTCATTTTGGAAGATGCGGAAGTGTCCCTGATTTTTGTTTCCTCCCTCGAATTGTGGGAAAAGGTGCATGCAGTGACGGCTGATAATCCACGGATAAAAGCCATATATACCTTTGATCGCATCCCCGGGAAGCAACACTGGAGTGAAATCTGCGCAGCCGGTTCAGCTCATCCCAACCCTGAACAGGTGAGGTCCATTTGTGCAGGTATTCATGAAAACGACCTGGCCACTTTGTTGTACACAAGTGGTACCACCGGCTTTCCCAAAGGTGTGATGTTGTCACACCGCAATATCATAAGCCAGCTGTATGCTGCACGACACCTGGCTCCTGTTGATCAGAATAGCCGTGCCTTGAGTTTTCTGCCGCTCAACCACGTGTCTGAGAGCGAGTTGAGTTATCTCAATAAGATACTTTGCGTGAGTATATATTATTCGGAGAGCA
>JBJTJB010000107.1:0-9395 GCA_046095245.1 Bacteroidota bacterium
CCGATTTACACATGCGCAGGATATCCTCCACACGCTGCTGAACGATGGGGTTCCCCGCTACCGGCACGAGGGGTTTCGGGGTAGTGAGGGTATGAGGACTCATCAGTTTTCCCATTCCGGCCATTGGTACAATGATGCGCATATCTGAATCGATGTGATTGAAAACCGAAGGTTATCTGAATTGTCTAACGGCCCGTAGACCCGAAACCGCCCTGTCCGCGCATGCTGTCTTCCAGTTGCTCACTGTGCATCCAGCGAACGCGTTCATGCCTCGCTACAACGAGCTGTGCTACGCGCTCGCCGTCGGCAATGATAAAGGGTTGCTTTCCATGGTTGATGAGTATGACCTTGATCTCACCCCGGTAATCGGCATCGATGGTACCGGGGCTATTGAGGACGGTCACACCGAATTTAGCGGCGAGTCCACTGCGGGGCCTGACCTGTGCTTCGTAGCCGGTGGGAAGTTCAATAAAGATTCCCGTAGGCACCAAACAGCGCTCGCCCGGATCCAGTGTCAGCGTTTCGGTCAGGTGAGCACGCAAATCCATCCCGGCCGAATCGGGTGTTTCGTAGGCCGGCAGTGGGTGCCCGGACCGATTGATGATTTTTACCTCCATGGTTCAGAGACGAAAATAGGGCTTTTGCAGGAGCGAAGGTGGTATGCTGACAGCCCTTTTCAGAGTGCATCTGTTAACAAATCTCAGGGCAGCAAGTCCTTGATGGCCTCGTAGGCCGTCGTATCGCTGCGCCCCTCGGGTTTCCCCATGGCAAGCCAGGTGGCATGGATATCGGCTACACGGTTTTCCGGATTGGGATGCGTACTGAGAAAGACCAGCGAACCCATCGTTTCTCCCTTGACCTGCATTTTCTCGAAAAAACGGGAAACACCGCGTGGATCGTATGGGGTCTTGGATAAATATTGCACACTCATGCGGTCCGCTTCCGTCTCATCGCTGCGGCTGAATGCAAGGCCGATGATACTCTCTGCAATGTTGCCCAACACGGCACTTTCGCCGGCCACATACTGTACCAGCAATCCGATACCGAATTGCTTGGTGAGCTGTTCGGTCCCGTGCCGGAGATCGGCATGGGCGATTTCATGACCCAACACGCCCGCCAGCTGGTCCTCGCTGTCAAGAAAGCGGATGAGTCCGGTGTACACGTAGAGGTAACCACCGGGTGTGCAGAATGCATTCAAAACGGAATCGTCGTGCAGGATGCGGAGTTCCCAGGGGAATACACCGCGGTTTTGAACGGCCCCGCTGTTCACGATGGTATCCACCATGCCTCGGATTCGTGCGTAGAGTTCAGCATGTTCGCTTTCATCGAGTATCACGTATTCCTGCGGGGAGGATTCGATCTGTTCAAGAAAGGTTTGTCCTAGTTGTACATCTTCCTCTACACTGTAAATATTCAGTGCGCTGTCGGATCCGCATGAAGAAATCAACAACAGGGCGAGCATGAGGTACGAAAGCGCTTGAATCCTGTACATGGGTGGGCTATATTTGTCCGACACAAAGGTAGGAGTACAAGGTGATGCAAATGGATGAACTTGTTTCGGCTTTTCCCCGGCAATTGCGGGATGCTGCAGTTATCGGACAACAGATCCGCCTTCGTGCTCCTCAACAGGCTATCCGCAATGTGATTGTTACCGGATTGGGCGGATCAGGCATCGGAGGAACCATGCTTGCACAGCTTGCCGAACCGGAGCTGAAGGTTCCCGTAATCGTCAACAAGGATTATCAGCTGCCCGCATTCGCCGGAGCCGATTCGCTGATCATCGTTTCATCCTACTCCGGAAACACAGAAGAAACCCTCAGTGCCCTGAACCTTGCCTTGGCTTCGGGTGCTCATGTGGTTTGTGTTTGCTCAGGAGGGAAAGTCGCCGAAATCGCCCGCGAAAAAAACCTTGACCTCGTCCTGATTCCGGGAGGAATGCCTCCCCGTGCATGCCTGGGTTATTCATTCGTACAACTCCTGTTCATCCTGCATACGCTTGGCTTAACAGGAGATTGTTTCACTTCCGATATTGCTGCAGCAGCCGATTTGCTTGAACAGGAAAAGGCTGCAATCGAAGCGGAGGCGCATGCCCTTGCCGAAAAAACTGCAGACCAATTACCTGTTCTCTATGCAGAAGCGCACTACGAAGGAGTTGCCATCCGCTGGAGGCAGCAGATCAACGAGAATGGCAAAATGCTGTGCTGGCACCACGTGCTTCCGGAAATGAATCACAACGAACTTGTCGGATGGACGGTGAACCATCCTGCTGCCGTTGTGCTCATGTTACGCAACAGCGACGATCATCCGCGGACCCAACACCGCATGGAATTCACCAAGCGCCTGGTCGAACCGATTTGCAAGGAGGTGATTGAAATCTGGTCGAAAGGGGAAACCGCATTGCAACGAATGATGTATCTCGTTCATCTCGGCGATTGGCTGAGCGTTAAACTTGCTGGACTCCGGAAGGTCGATGCCATGGAGGTACGGGTGATCGACAGGCTGAAATCGGAGCTCGCACACAAATCCTGATCAGGACTCATCCTGCGTTTCGGACTCGGTAAAGTAGGCGTGTACAATGCGGGCCTTGGCTTGTCCTACAATCGCCGAAAGGTCTTCCAGACTAGCTTCACGGATCCGTTTTACGGACCTGAAATGACGCAGCAGCTCCGATGCGGTTGCTTCACCGATTCCTTTGATGTCGGAAAGTTCGGTCTTCACCAGGGCCTTGCTTCTGCGCTTCCGGTGGTGCGTAATACCAAAGCGATGCACTTCGTCACGTAAATGCTGAATGATCTTGAGGGTTTCACCTTTCTTATCCAAATACAGCGGTAGCGAGTCGCCCGGATAATAGATTTCCTCCAGGCGTTTTGCGATGCCGATGATACCGACTTTGCCTCGCAGGCCGAGTTTGTCGAGGCTGATGAGCGCAGCGGAGAGTTGTCCCTTACCTCCGTCGATCACGATCAACTGAGGCAGAGGCTGGTGCTCGTCCAGCACCCGTTTGTATCGGCGGTAAATGACTTCTTCCATGCTGGCAAAATCGTCGGGGCCCTGCACGGTTTTGATGTTGAAGTGCCGGTATTCCCGTTTCGAAGGCCTGCCGTTTCGAAAAACACTCATCGCCGAAACAGCATGATCGCCCTGGAAGTTCGAATTATCAAAGCACTCGATGTGGTAGGGTAATTCGGTCAACCGCAGGTCCGTCTTCATGCGCTCGAGCAAACGCTCCACCCGGTGCTCGGGGTTGAGCTTATCGGCCTGATCAAGCTTCTCCTTCATGAAATAACGCACATTCTTCTCCGACAGGTCGAGCAGCTTTTTCTTGTCGCCGATGCGGGGTACCGTAAAGGTAGCACCGGGGACTTCCAGTTCGGGAACAAAGGGGACAATCAACTCAGGGGCGCTGCTGTTATACCGCTGACGCAGTTCCGCGATGGCCATGCCGAGCAATTCCTCGGGCGACTCATCCAGTTTTTTCCGGAGCTCGATGGTGAAGCTGTGGATGATGGCACCGTTCACCACGTGAACGAAGTTGACAAATGCCGCCTGACCTTCCTGCACGAAGGAGAATACATCCACATTGTGAATGGTCGGATGTACAATCACGCTGCGGCCCTTGTAGCGCTGCAGTTGGTCGAGCATTTCCTTGCAGCGTTGCGCTTCTTCGTAGGCATAAGTGGATGCGTGGGCGTTCATGCGCTCCTCCACATGCCGGATGACCGTGTTGATATTGCCTTTGAGGATATCACGGATGCCCGCAATGGACAGATCATACTCCTCCTCCGTTTGTCGTCCTTCACAAGGGCCCAGGCAATTGCCGACATGATACTCAAGGCATACCCTGAATTTCTTTTTGGAGATGTTATCCGGCGTGAGTGCCAAGGTGCAGGTGCGCAGCTTGTATAAACCGTTGATCAATTCCAGCACGGTACTGATCATCACCGGTGATGCATACGGACCAAAATAACTGGAGCCGTCGCGGATGTGACGTCGGGTATAGTGAACACGCGGATAATGTTCTTTCCGGATGACAATCCAAGGATACGTTTTGTCGTCCTTCAGGTTGACATTGTAACGCGGCTGGTATTTCTTGATCAGGTTGTTTTCGAGCAGCAGGGCATCGTACTCGGTTTCTACCAGCACCGTGCGGATATCGCAGATCTGCCGCACCAGCATAGTGATGCGGTTGTTGTCGTGGTTCTTATTGAAATAACTGCTGACCCTTCGCTTGAGGTTCTTGGCCTTTCCGATGTAGAGGATTTGAGCCTCTTCATTGAAAAACTGGTACACGCCCGGAGTGTCCGGCAGACGTTCGATCAGTTGGCGTAAGTGCTCGTTTTGTGTGGCCACTTCAGGAACCGGTGATTTGCCTGTACACCTCGAGGGTTTGTGCTGCCGTTGACCGGAAAGAGAAACGGTGTGACCGTTCTTTCCCCGCGGCACCAAGGCGCTGAGCCAATCCGGGTTCATCAAAAATACGGCGCACGGAGGCGCAAAGGGACATCTCATCGCCTACTGGGCACAGGATTCCATTCACACCATCCTCCACCAGTTCGGGAATTCCACCGGCACGGGTTGCCACTACCGGAACTCCCGCGGCAAAAGCTTCAATGACAATCGTTCCCAACCCCTCAGTTTTGGAGCTGATCATGAATACATCCAGTGCGGACATCACCTCCGCAACGTCCGATCGGAAACCCAGCAGATGGACACAGGTTGACAAGCCCAACGCGGTAATCATGTGACGAATTTCCCGCTCGTCGGGACCTGAACCTGCAATCACAAAATGCAGTTGTGGGTCACGGGCGCGCAAGCATGCGGCAGCGCGAAGCCAGGTGGGATAATCCTTGTGGTCGGCCAGGGCGCTCAAGTTTCCGACAAGTCGCGTGTCCGGTGCGAGACCAAGTTCAAGGAGCAGGCTCTCCCTGCCATTCGCCGTAGTGTAGCGCCCGGCATCCACGCCGGACCGGATGACCGACAAGATGCTTTTATTGCGGATAGCCGGTACCGTTATTTTCCGAATCTCTTCGGAAACGCAAAGGATCCGATGAATAGCAGAATGATTGTACTTCCAGGTTGAAAAAGGTCCGGGGGAAACCGGGAAATCGACCCTCCTGCTGACAACAACCGGCAAAGGCATACCGAACAAGGTGGCAGCCAACACGGCCGCCGTATGGGCATGCGAGTCGTGGGTGTGAATCAGGGTGAAACTACCGCGACGCACCAGGTGCGCGATGCGCTGTGCCAGGTTGATTCCGAGCGGACCTCTGGATTGAAACGACAGTATTTCGATCCCCTGCAGTTCGCTGCGGGTTGACAGGGTTGCGCCGGCGGGACACAAAACGCCTTGTGGGATTCCCGCCTCATGCAGGGCCTGAACCAGGTAGGCCACCTGCTGCTCGCCGCCCCTCCAGCTACGTGGGGTGGAAATGTGCAGGATATTCATGCCGGTTTTTGATGCTGAATGCGGTACAATCGGTAGTACTTGAGGAAAACCGCGTGGGCACTGTTGGCAGCAATCACCAGGCCGGTGAGTCCATCCAGAAAACCCCCTTGCAGGATATAGCCCCGGGTGAATCGGGCCAGGGGCTTGAACAGCATTTTCAGGATGCCCGAGCGCTTGCCCCGTTCATGCAAGGCCGTTGCCGCAATCAGGCTGAAGCGATCAATTTGCTTGAGGTGATCGCTCAGGCTGTCGTAGGAATAATGCAAAAGATCCCCACAGAGTCTGACCTCCTTGCTCCCCTCCTGCATTTTATACTGGTCGTGTGGGTTGATGCCCGTCCACCGCCCGCAGCGCCGGTCATAAAGCCTGAGTTTGCGGTCGGGATACCAACCACCATGACGCACCCAATGCCCGCAAAAGCAGGTCAGCCTCGGCATCGAATAGCCCTGGCCAGCCGGATTCTCCAGCGCTTTTCCAATCTCCTCCCGAAGTCCATCGCTGAGGGCTTCGTCTGCGTCGAGCGACAGGATCCAATCGTGACTGGCCTGACCGGTTGCGAAATTCTTCTGCTCGATGTATCCCAAAAAGGGCTGGTGCAAAACCCGGGCACCACAACGCTCAGCGATTTCAACCGTCGCATCCGTTGAGCCTGAATCCACCACCAGGATTTCATTGGCCAAACCGGCTACGCTTTCCAAACAACGAGCAATACGGTGTGCCTCGTTGTAGGTGATGACGACAACAGATAGAGTGGGCCTGGACATCTCCGGCAAATTAAGGGCTTTTATGGACTGAATACCTGCGGATTAAAATAGGAAAGGTCGTATCCCCCGGAGGAGAAACGACCTGAATGTCTCGAAGCGGAAGGATTACTTGCGCTTCTTGCGGCGAACGAAGGCCTCCGCATCAGCGGTTGTGACAGACACATCAGACTTGATCAAGTCCGTGGGCTTCACTTCCAGGATTGCAGAGATCTTCAGCAAGGTCACCAAGGTGATGTTCTTGCCCTGCTCGATGCGGTGCATGTTTGACTTGTCCAGTCCTACGCTGCGACCGAGTTGCTCAAGGGTGTGACCCTTGCGCATGCGGATACGGTGGATGTTACCTCCTACTGCGTCGAGGAAGTCATCGAATGCGTTACGCTTTTTTGCCATAGTGTTTTTTTTACCGCGAGTGTGATAGCTTTTACGTGTTTACTTCCCGGAATGAACCGGTGGGATGATTGCCGGGATTCCGTCCGGCTTCGGTCTGATTCGCGAGCCCTGATCCGCGGTCTTGATCTGGATACTGCAAACGAACCTGAAGCGTGGGCGACAAATGTAATGATTTTTCAAAATTGACAAAATCTGTCAATGTATTTATAAAAAAATACTGCTAAGCTATCAAAAACGAGATAAAATATTGTATTTCAATGCTTTATGGGTTGTACTAAAGTCAAAACACGACGAAAATCAGCTGAGTTCAGGGCTAATCCACCTTCAAACCACGGATTCGGGCGCTTTTTCCAGACGAAAAGGTCGCCGAAATGAGGTAGCAGCCCGCCGGCCAGGAAGAGCTGTCCAGGCTTTCGCCTGAAGAAAAGTATCCCGACACAACATGCTGTCCGGTAACCGAGCAGACTGAAATAAAAGAAGGAGCAGTTTCCTCAAACTGCAAACGGAAGGAGGCACTGAATACAGAAGGGGCGATTTGAAGTGTCGGTTCCTCCTGTGAGATTTCTTCCAGATCGGTAGCACTTGCACACAATGCATCCGTCATCAACGTGTCTGCCTGAAACACCGCTGACCCCGTTACAGGAGCTGGCAATACCCCGCTGGCCGGTGAATGCAGGGTCTGACCCACCTGGCTGAGGGCCTGCTGGGTGATTGAAAACGGACCCCAGTTGCAGGGAGCCACACCGGCGGTATCGATTTTATTAAAGTACAGGTGCTGGTTGTTCCAGGGTCCCGCACTTCCACACAACAGCAGTGATCCGTCTGAAGCCAGGCGTAGGCTGGATACATCCGCAGCCGGTGCCGATGCAGGCTTGTAGTTTTTACACCAGATGAGGTTTCCCGATGCGTCCGTTTTCAAAATGTTGGGAGAGGGATTCCCGGTTGATAATGAAATTGCCCGGGCGGCGATATAAAAGTTACCCGTGGGATCACGAACAAGTGAAACCGGGATCATTTCATTTCCATTGACCTTGAACTTGGCTCCGGCGGTGAGTGACGACAAGGTGCTATCAAGGATTCCGATGGAAAGGGATCCGCCTGTCGGGCTTCCGTAATCCGATGCCGCAACGCAGGCAAATCCACCATTGGGTAAGCGCAGCACATCCGTGGTGAAGAGGCCGATGTTACCGGAAAAATTTCCCAACACAACTCCGGCCGTATCCATCAAGGTGAGTGCATTGGTGAGGTGTACCATGGCAAGCACTCCTCCGCCAATGTAATTGCCGCTGTAGTCGGGGCTCGCAAAAAAATTGGTGTTCAGGTAGGCCTGGTGCCTCACATCTCCGGCCGAATCGACCACCACAAAGGAAGGCTTTGCACTCCCGCCGACACCGATGGATGCCGCAACTCCGTATAACCCGGGTGCAAGTTCAAAGCCACGGTTCCCGTTTTCATTGGCGCCGGCAATGCGGTAGGTTTTCTGGAAAACGATATTAAAGGTCGCATCGACTTTTAACAGCAGCATGTCATAATCACTCGGGTTCGTGAAGGTGGTTCCGGTGATGAAATACCCGCCATCGGAAGTGGGCGTGAGTGATTTCGGGAACTCGTATGCAGGTGTCTGAAGGGTATGGGATTGAAGCACCACCCCTGCCGGAGAAACTTCCGACAGCACGATATCGCTATTGGCTCCCGACAACACGTACCCAAGTACCAGGAATCCGCCGCCGGAGCGTTCGGCAACATCTACCGCCTGGTCGCCGGTTCCGCCATGGAACTCGACCGAAAAGGTATTTTGGGCCGTTGTTCGGGTTGCCAATAGAAAGAAGGCGAGGATGAGTGCTTTATACATAATTGAACTTTATTTACGCACAGGTAAACGGAATGAAAATCCAAGTGAGGTGTAGTAATCGGGGGCGTTATCGGTCAGGGCTATCCCACCGGAAATATCCAATTGGGCGTTGTCACTGAACAGGTAGGTGAATCCTCCGTCGGCCTGGTGCATGGCACGTCCCTCTTGAGGGGCGAAACCGAAGGCCTCCATGTAGCATCCGATGCGGTCGCTGAGCGAGATGGCCGTGGTAAACGTGTAGATGAAGGTGGGTTCCGGCGTCTCTCCGTCCCACTCGGCACCGAGGTTGTACCCGATTGAAACACGTTCGCTTACACTGTGCTGCAGCAGGAACCGGAAAGAGGGCGCATAATACGTGGGCTTGAAGCGCTTTCCGGCAAGAAAGGGGGTAGTGAGGTGACAAATCACCGACACCATGGGGAGCAGACCTTTTTCGTCCAGCAGGCGGCTTTTGAACCCGATCACAAGCGGTTGTGCCCCTTCTTCGCGCTCATCGCCGACACCTTGAGCTGCATATTCCGTAATAAGACGCAGTTCGCAGCGCTCATTGAAACCATACTTGCTCAATACAGTGGGATACAAAGCGGACCAGGTTTTGGTTTTTTCTCCGAACAGCTCTAACCGATCGTTCTCGAGTTGAAATCCGGTTTCCACCTGGATATATCCGGCAGGTGTAATATAGGGCGACTCGGTCTGGTCAGGTCGGTCGGTAGCAATGGGAGGTAAATCCTGGGCCCGGACTTCTTGAAAGAGAATCCCGATCAGCAGGAAAGTGACCAGTGGGACGAATAATGAAGACTGGGATTTATTCATATCGAAAAGGTGTGTTTTCAGCAGGCAATCTTCTCCACTCGTTTCTGGTGTCGACCTCCTTCAAACGCTGTGGTCAGAAAATTCTCCACCATCCGAACTGCTGTTTCGTGGTCAACAAACCGGGCAGGGA
>JBJTJB010000108.1:0-7317 GCA_046095245.1 Bacteroidota bacterium
ATGGCATAATCAATGGCCCTGGCGTTCTTTTCACCCATGACTGCTCCCATCGATCCCCCGAGAATGGCGAAATCCATGCAGGCTATCGTTAAAGGCTGTCCGCCAACTTTACCACTGGCTGTCCGAATGGCATCCGTAAGCCCTGTTTTCTTTCGACTATCCTGAAGCCTGTCAGTGTATTTCTTGGTATCACTAAAGGATAGGGGGTCGGCTGAATGAAGGCCGGCGTTGAATTCTTCAAACTTTCCATCGTCAAACAGTATGGCAAAGTATTGTTCAGAGCTGATCCGTTCGTGGTGCAGGCATTTGCTGCATACCCAATAGTGTTCGGCATGTTCGCTGGTGGTCATGATCGCCTTGCACTTGGGACACTTGTACCACAACCCCTCAGGTGTTTCCTTTTTTTCCTGAGTGGACGTCGTGATTCCTTCTTTGATGCGCTGAAACCAATTGCTGCTCATGGATGAATTTTGTTGGAGATTAACGGGTCAAATACTTAAATATAAAATTGAGTTAATCTTTGTAATATATTGTTGATTAGGCTATTGTAATTGAATTGTCAAGGTACACATCTTGTATGGCATGGAGTAACTCAATGCCTTCTCGGAGTGGTTTCTGAAAGGCTTTTCTTCCGGAAATCAGCCCATGTCCGCCGGCCCTTTTGTTGATGACAGCGGTGCTAACGGCTTCGGCCAAATCGCTTGCCCCTTTGCTCTCACCACCCGAATTGATGAGTCCCATGCGACCCATAAAGCAGTTGGCAACCTGGTATCTGCACAAGTCAATTGGATGTGCTGTTGTCAGCTCGTCGTATACTTTCTTGTGGGTCTTGCCAAAGTTCAAGGCCGTGTACCCTCCGTTGGTGGTTGGTAGTTTTTGCTTGATGATGTCAGCCTGTATCGTAACGCCCAAGTGGTTGGCCTGCCCCGTAAGGTCTGCTGCCGTATGATAATCAACACCGTCTTTCTTGAAGGCACTGTTTCGTGTGTAGCACCACAGGATGGTCGCCATTCCCAATTCGTGGGCGCGTTCAAAGGCTTCAGCAACCTCTACCAACTGTCGACCGGATTCATCGGAACCGAAATAAATCGTCGCACCGACAGCAACGGCTCCCATGTTCCAGGCCTCTTCCACGTTTCCGAACATGATCTGGTCGAATTTGTTCGGATAGGAGAGGAATTCGTTGTGATTGATCTTAACGATGAAGGGGATGCGGTGAGCGTATTTTCTTGAAACCGCAGCCAGCACTCCAAACGTTGAGGCCACCGCATTGCATCCGCCCTCCATGGCAAGCCTTACGATCTGCTCGGGATCGAAATAGGCCGGATTGGGTGCGAAGGAGGCACCTGCACTGTGTTCTATCCCCTGGTCGACCGGAAGGATGCTGACATAACCACTGCCTCCCAGACGGCCATGACCATAAAGGGTCTCCAAACTGCGGAGCACCTGGTTATTGCGATTGGTTGCTGCGAAAATCCGGTCGGTAAAATCGCCACCGGGAAGGTGAATGTGTTCACGTGGAATGGTGGTACAGGTGTGGTTGAGCAAATGATCTGCTTCTGAGCCCAACAGTTCGCGTACAGAGGGATTCGGCATTGTGAAATCGGCAGGAGTTAGGACGCAAAACTACTTAAAAAGTGCTTGGTGGTTCAGCGGGTCGGCAAGCGTCCAAGGCAGGAAATCAGGTCGACACCGCTTAATCCACCCCGGTAACCATGTTTGTGGCCGAAAGGCTGAGGGTAAGGCGGTAGATGTGGCAGAGAGGCGATCTCCTCGTGTGAAAGGACGTTCAACGTAATGAAGTCCGCTGATTCTTCAGGGCTTGAATTGACCTGTATGCCCGCAGCCCGGTACAAAGCCTGGTTGACCCGATGGTTGAGTTCATGCAGGAATTCAGGTTTTGAACGGAGGGCTGAAAACAGTTCATCGCGGAACAGAGGAAAAAAAGGACTGCTGTTGTATGCAGCCTCCAGGGCTCCGATATGAACGCGTATCCAGTTATCCGAATAACTGACCCTGATTTGGTTTATGGGAATGTGGGCCCTCGAATTAACGACAGGCACTATCAATTCCTGTAACCCGTTTGGCCCGACAATATGGGCCCTGTTACTGAGTTTTCCGCGTGTCCAAAGTGCATTGACATCAATTACGACCTGCTGTCCACAAAGACTGCTGAGCAGTTCTCCCGGAGGTAAATACAGGCTCGGTATGACGAAAACCTGCTTCAGTCGTTATTCCAATGAATGATGTTGAACAGCCTGGACCAGCGGATCTTCCCAAGGAAGCTTGCGTTGCTGTCCCACGACATCCAAATGAAGACCGCTTTGCCGACAATATGATCTTCCGGAACGAAGCCCCAAAAACGCGAATCGGCCGAGTTGTGGCGGTTGTCACCCATCATAAAAAAGTAGTCCTGCCCAAAGGTGTACTGGTTGGTGGTTTTTCCATCGATGCTGAAAACTCCATTCCGTTCTTCCAGGGTATGTCCTTCATAAATGGTGATGATACGGCGGTATAGGGCGATATTGCCAACGCTCAGGGTGACGGAAGCACCTTTTTTAGGGATGACCAATGGACCATAGTTATCCATGTTCCAGCGCATGACAGGATCGTGCGGGAAAATGTAATCTTCGAACTGTCCTTTGGGCATCGTCATGGCTTGAATGCCCGTCACATTGGGTAGCTTTTTAAGTGCGGCAGCCGCTTCGGGTGTAAGGCAATAACGGTATTCTCCCGGCGAATAGGCCGGACCACCATCGGTGACTTCATATTTGTTCAATATCCGCTCACTCAATCCGCTTCCAATCGTTTTGATGTCGTACACGAACTGGCTTTTGCGTGGTTGCATAGCCTTTGAATTGTTGATATAAAGCAAGCGATCAACTACCTGGAGGGTATCACCCGGCAGACCAACACAGCGTTTGATGTAGTGGGTCTGTTTATCAATCGGGCGATCGTCTTCCAATGGGTAGTTAAACACAACAATGTCGTTGCGTTCCACATCGGCAAATCCGGGTAACCGGTAATAGGGCAATTTCCAGGCTTCAGAATACGACTTGACTCCAAACAAGGGGATTTCCTGGTGCATGAACGGAATAGAAAGCGGTGTCATGGGTGTTCGTGCTCCATAATTCACTTTGCTTACAAACAGGAAATCGCCCACCATCAAAGTCTTTTCCATAGACGGGGTCGGGATTGTGAATGCTTCAATTAAAAAGCTGCGGATAATGGTCGCTGCTATTACCGCAAAAACAATGGCATCTAACCACTCCCGGCTTTTGCTTTTCGGGCGGTCGCTTTTCCAGAATTTCCAATTCATTGGGTGAGAATTAAAGGCCGAAATTAGAGAATCGGAGCTTGAGCGCCTTTCCGACCGAATAGCACATCGGCCATGCTGAATACACCCTTGCGCCCGCGAAGCCATTCTGCTGCCAGAAGTGCCCCTTCGGCGAAGCCATCCCGGTTGTGCGCTTCATGACGGATACATATGCTGTCGATGGGTGAATGCCACACCACTTCGTGCACTCCAATCACATCCCCCATCCGCTCTGAGTGGATGGGTAAAACGTATTCGGCAGGCTTATCGGCCTCATCGCTTAAAGCCCATGTGCAATATTCGGGGCGGTTCGACATAAGGTCTGAGGCCAGGGTCACCGCGGTTCCACTGGGCTTGTCCAATTTAAGCGTATGGTGAACCTCGTGAAGGGAAGGTTTGTAAGCCGGATATCCTTTCAACCAATGCGCAAGGTGCTGGTTCAACTGGAACAAAATGTTGACGCCGATGCTGAAGTTGGTGGCGGTCAGGAGTGAACCGTCGGCTTCCATGAATTTACGACGCACGTCCTCGTAATCATCCTGCCAACCGGTGGTTCCACAAACAACAGGCACACCGGCTTCAAGGCATCGGTAAAGGTTCTCAACCGCTGCATCGGGGCGGGTGAATTCTATGATCACATCAGCCTCACGGAGTAATGCTGAATTGATCAAGTGCCGGTTTTCATGGTTGATGCGGTGAATGACGCGGTGTCCAGTTGCGATTGCTTTTTCAGCAACAGCATTGCCCATTTTACCGGTACCCAGCAGGATGATGTTCATGGTTCAGAAGTGAAGCGATAAAGTCAACGATGGTGTGATTTGTCCCGATGGAGTCGCCCTCAGTTCAGGAGAACAGACAATCGCCAAATTATCATCCATATTGAAGCGGAAAAGGTGGGCATCCACATGTGCATCGATGATGTTGAGCACGTACAACAAGGTGATTCCCATAAAGGACAGGTCCCGGTTCCGTCTGTAAAAATCACTCAGCGTCCTCAGATTGTCATCGGTATAGATGTCGACATAAGGATCGGTAGTCGATGGATCATTGTCATACCTGGCCAACAAGGCATCCTCGTATTCGATGTAGTTTTTTTGGTTTTGGCGGAACAGATAGCCCAAGCCTGCAAATCCTGCATAAATGATGGGCACCTTCCAGGCCTTGCGGTTGTAAACTTGTCCGGCGCCGGGAATGATCGCCGATAGAACAGTGGCTTTTCGGACCGAATGCGTGGTGTCGCGCATCGGGATTTTTCTTGTGGCTGAACTATCTTGAGCGGATAAAGCGCCTCCTGTGCCCAACAGTATGAAGATGCAAAGGAAGATGCGTTGTAGCATGCCGAAAGGGTTCGGTCGGGTAGTCAGGATCAGTCGAAATCCAGCATGTCCATCAACCGGTTCAGATCATCGTTGCTGAAGTAGTGAATCGTGATTTTACCCACACCGTTGTCAGCATGTTTGATTTCAACCTTGGTTTCGTAACGGTGCTCGAGCCGGTCCTCCAGGTTTCTGATTTCGGTTGCCCAGTTCGATTTCTTTGGCTCCTTGCCATTCTTCTTTTTGGGAGCGGCCTGGCGTACGAGATCCTCCGTTTTACGCACCGACAGATCTCCCGTGAGGATGTCATTGAAGAGTTTCAATTGCAGACCGATATCTTCAACTCCGAGTATGGCACGCGCGTGTCCCATAGTGATCTTTCCATCGCGAATAGCGAATTGAACCTGTGGCGGCAATTTGAGAAGTCTCAGGTAATTGGTTACCGTACTGCGCTCTTTACCTACACGTTCGCCAAGCGATTCCTGAGTGAGTTTACACTCCTCGATGAGGCGTTGGTATGAAATGGCGATTTCGATTGCGTTGAGGTTTTCCCGCTGGATGTTTTCGACCAAGGCCATTTCGAGCATGGACTGATAGTTGGCCGTTCGGATGTATGCAGGAATCTGTTCCAGTCCGGCGAGCTTAGAGGCCTTGTACCGGCGTTCTCCGCTGATAATCTGGTAACGATCGGGACCCATGCGACGGACTGTGATGGGCTGAATGATGCCTTGAGTCTGAATCGATTCTGCCAATTCTTTCAGTGCGGATTCATCGAATTCCGTTCTGGGCTGAAAAGGGTTCGCCTCGATTTGATTAAGCGGTATCTGGGTAACGGAGCCGGGTGCGGCGGTAAGGGGATTCGCGGGTTGTTCCAGGGCTGAACGAACGGATTGCTCAGCGGAACCGGTATCAAGCAGAGCGCCCAGGCCTTTGCCCAGGGCAGATTTTTTCATGGTCATGGTATTCTAAGGGAATAGGAAATGCACTTAGTTTTCGGAGACTTTCAACTTATCAATCACACGTTCGGTCAGCACTTTTTCTTCTGCAGGCATTCCGGTCATGTTATTCTTCTGGAGGATTTCGCGCGCAAGGTTCAGGTAGTTGATGGCACCCTTGCTGGTGGCATCGTGCATGATGATGCTTTCTCCGAAACTGGGAGCCTCACCGAGCTTGGTGTTGCGCTGGATAATGGTATCGAATACCATGTTCTGGAAGTGGGTCTTCACTTCTTCAACAACCTGATTACTCAATCGCAGCCTGACATCGTACATGGTCAACAGAATCCCTTCCAGTTGAAGTTCGGGATTCAGACGGCTGCGTACAATGTTGATGGTGTTGAGTAATTTGCCCAGTCCTTCCAATGCAAAATACTCACACTGTACAGGTATAATCACCGAATCAGAGCCAGTAAGTGCATTGATGGTGATCAAACCGAGGGAAGGCGAACAATCAATAATGATGAAGTCGAACACGGAAGACACGCTGTCTAGTACCTGCTTCATCATACGTTCTCTGTTTGGCATCTGAATCATTTCGATTTCAGCACCAACCAGATCGATGTGCGATGGCAGAAGGTACAAGTGTGGGGTCTTTGTCTCCAGAATGATGTCTTTCGGACTGACCTCGTTGATGATGCACTCGTAAATGGATGTTTTTACCGTGCGGGGATCAAAACCGACACCGGAGGTGGCGTTGGCCTGTGGATCTGCATCCACCAGCAGTGTTTTGTATTCCAAAACGGCCAGGCTGGCAGCCAGGTTTATGGCAGTGGTTGTCTTTCCGACTCCACCTTTTTGATTGGCGATAGAGATGATTTTGGCCATTGGATGTGTTGAAGCGCGTGTCTGAAATTAACGGTTGAAAGTGTAAGTGCCGCCGATAGGCAGCAAGATAAGTTCTTTACCAGCCGCTGCAAACTTTCCGAATGCTTCGTCTTGGTCGATTTTAATCTGTTCAACGGTGTCGTAATGCATTCCGATAATGCGGTCGCACCGAATGAAATCAGAGGCAATAACGGCATTGTCGATGCCCATGGTGTAATTGTTACCAATTGGCAGGAACGCCAGGTCTATCCGTTTGTACTCACCAATGAGCTTCATGTCCGTTGTCAGCGCAGTATCCCCCGCATAGTACAGATTAGCAGCATCGGATTCCAACAGGAACCCCATGGGATTACCGCCATAGGAACCATCGGGCATCGAAGAGCTGTGAACAGCATTGACGCATTTCACTTTGCCGAAGTCGAAAAACCAATGTCCGCCGATGTTCATGGCATGCGTACGCTGTACGCCTTGATTCTCCAGCCAGCGGCAGATTTCGAAGTTTGAAACGACCAGAGCATTACTTTGCCGGGCTAATTCAACGGCATCTTCTATGTGATCGGAATGTCCGTGGCTTATGAGGATGTAGTCGGGCTGTATCGTGCCGAGTTCAATTTCGGATGCCAGTGCGTTGCCACGGATGAATGGGTCGAACAGGATGCGTTTCCCTGCGACTTCCAGTCCGAAGCACGAATGACCGAAATAGTTGATTTTCATTTATTTGAACGAAACAGAAGACGAATTGCCTGTCGAAAGACCTCCGTTTTCAAAGATACTCAACGGGATGTCCCCTTGCCACTAAAATTACCAACGTAGACCTAAAGGCCTGAATTGTCCACCCTTTAACTTATCAACAGGAAATATC
>JBJTJB010000109.1:0-1375 GCA_046095245.1 Bacteroidota bacterium
GCCAAACGATGTACATTCGGGCAAATAATCGGGCATTCGGCAGTCATTAGCCACACGCATATTCAGATCTTCCAAGCCATGAAACGAAACGCCATACTCCTCCTGATCCTATTGCTTTACGCGGGTAACCTGCAAGCGCAGGACACGCTGCAGTTCCGCAACGGGGACCGAAAGACTGTAAAGGTGGTGGAAATCGGCATCGATGAATTGCGTTATGCGGTTTGGGGGTTGGAGCAAAGCCCCATCATTGCCGTGGAAAAACGTGAAGTGCGCCGGATCATTTTTTCTAACGGCGAGACCGTTGAATTCAATGATGATCCACTCGCGCTCGAAACAATTCAAAGTCAGGCCGAGGGAAAGAACCGTGCAATCAAGTTTGATTTCTTCGCGCCGCTGTTCAACAAGTTCGTGTTCGGTTACGAGCACATGCTGAAGCCGGGGACCAACCTCGAACATAAAATCGGATTGATCGGCGTAGGAACAAACACGTCCATGCCGAGGTCCAGTGGCGCCTTTGTCAAGACCGGCATCAAGTTGTGGTCGGGCAAGGATTACTACCACCGCGGTATGCGCATGTCACATCCCTTGCGGGGAAGCTACGTACGACCCGAATTGATTTTCGGTTACTTCAAACAGCAGGAAGAGCTCTATAATTTTACTGGACCGACACAAAAAATAACCACTGCGTATACCAATGTCGCAGCCAACATCTGTTTTGGTAAACAAGTCCTGTTGGGCGATTGGATGACGCTCGATTATTACGTCGGTGTCGGCTACGGATGGCAATCGGGAAATGCAGATCAGCCGGATCCTTACGGATATGATTCGTCGGAATATGAATCGTATGCCTACAGTCACCTGCTGGGCAGCCGCGATTTTCCAATCGCCTTTTCTGCCGGGATGATGCTCGGTGTCCTGTTCAAGTAAGCCTCAGGGTTTCACAAGGCGTGTACGCAAGGCATGCGTGCCGTCATCGATCACCACAACATAGCTGCCCGACTTCCAGGACGAGGTTTCCAGTAGGTAGGTGTTTGTTCCGGCTTTCACTTCAACCTGAGTCGTGAAAACCCCTGCACCTTTTTCATCAACCACGTGCAAGCGCGCTTTGGCATTGCGGTTGGAATTAAAGCGGACATCAACGGGACCGGTGGCGGGGTTGGGGAAGACCAGCAGCTGACGGATGGTTTCGTCTGAATCGCTCAGGTGGAAAGCTTTCGGTCCGAAGGTTTCAGTGCGTCCGTCACGGTCGACCTGCACCAGGCGGTAATAGCTTCGGACCGAAAGCTTTCCACCTGAGCGATTCAGACGAAACCATCCGTCAGCTGCTGGTCTTCCCCAACCCCGCCACCGGTCCCGTTGATGTCCGCTATAATTC
>JBJTJB010000110.1:0-1554 GCA_046095245.1 Bacteroidota bacterium
ACAAGAAACTGTACTTCGACTTGTACCGACCCGAGTTGCGCCCTGCTGTTTCAGCCGAGCAGCAACGCCTGTTCGATTCCGGGCACGAAATAGGAGCACTTGCTCAAGCGGTTTTTGCAGGAGGAAAAGATGCAAGTCCACAAACGCCCGGTGATTTCATGAGCTGGCTGGAGTCCACACAGGAATTTCTAACAGCAGGTATCCCCGTCATTTACGAAGCTGCATTCAGCGCTGATGGTGTATTTGCCGCCATGGATATCCTTGCACACGTGAACGGCGAACGCTGGACCATGGAAGTCAAAAGCAGCACCACGGTCAAAGACTACCACCTGGATGACGCCGCCTTTCAGTACCACGTAATGAAACTCGCTGGGTGGGCACCCGACAAGGTCTTCATCATGCACATCGACAATACCTATGTGCGCCACGGGGCGATTGATCCGAATGGATTGTTGAAGCGAACTGACATCACGGCCGAAGTACTTGCCCTGCAAGATAAAGTCAGTGCTACACTTGCTGAGTTGAAGGAGAACTTATCCGGCGGCACAGAGCCGACCATCCCCATCGGACCACACTGTGATGCACCCTTTGAATGCAGCTACAAGCACCATTGCTGGAAACATGTGCCCGAGCAATCCGTGTTCAATTTGCTATCCGCACGGGGCAGGGATTGGGAGTTATACGAGGATGGTATAGTAGAGATGGTACACATCCCCGATTATTATGCACTAACGCCCAAGCAAAGAGTCCAGGTAGAAACTACCAAGAGCGGACAGCCCTGGGTAGACACCAAGGCCATTGCACATTTTTTCAGCCAATGGCAATTTCCGCTGTACTTCTTCGACTTCGAGACCATCCTTCCCGTAATTCCTGTACTAGCCGGAACGAGTCCTTTCGAGCAGGTGCCCTTCCAGTATTCCCTACACATCGTCAACGAACAGGGCGAAGTGCAACACCGGGAATTTCTGGCACCGCATGATAATTTTCAATCCGGAACCGATCCCCGCAAGTTGCTTGTTGAACAAATGAAACGCGACTTCGGCTCGCAAGGCAGCATCGTAGCCTACAACAGCACCTTCGAAATGGAAGTATTGAAACGCCTGGCCAAAACCTTTCCCGAGGATGCCGGGTTCATCAACGGCCTTCTGGCCCGTTTTCAGGACCTGTGGGTGGTTTTCCGCAGCGGGTGGTATTATCATCCCAAAATGCAATCATCCACCTCCATCAAAGCCGTATTGCCTGCCGTCACCCAATCCTTCGACTACAGCGACCTGAGTATCTCCAACGGAGGAATGGCCACGACCGCCTTCCTGGATCTCATCCTGGGCAAAAACCTCGAGAAAGCCCCCGAAACCCGCCAAGCCCTGCTCCGCTATTGCCACCGGGATACGGAGGCGATGGTGGAGATTTGGAGGGCGTTGAGGGGGATTTGAGGCCAAAAAAAGGACCCTGAATCCGGGTCTTTTTGGCCATTAGCCCGAATGAGCCCGAATAATCGAAAAATGTAGCCGTTGACGGAAATGCTGTATACCTGTCAGGACGTATCAGCAATAC
>JBJTJB010000111.1:0-1116 GCA_046095245.1 Bacteroidota bacterium
CCAATAGGAGAGCTCCCCAAGCTAACGGCGGTTTTGCAATTTCAGAGACTTGCGCAGGAAATTTGATGCGACCACATAGCCTACCCCACCGTATAATAAATCGTCTTCTCGTGATCGTGAAGGCGTAAAACACCAACCGCAGTGAGTTTAACAAGGATGCGTTGGCCGCGGAATTTTCCGATGTTGACCAGCTTGCAGAATTCCTTGAGTGTGATGCGCGGGTGCACTTTGAGGTAGTCGAGCAGTGCCTTTTCCTTATCGCTATAGGCTATCAAGACCGGGCGGCTTGAATGTTTGTGTTTTAGCACTTCAACCATCGGTTTGCTGGCCAGCAGGCTCTGATCACCGGAGCGTACCACCACCCATTTTTTTCCTTCTTCGTCGATGGCATAAACTGGCTTGCTTTGGCTCTCCGGAACAATCACTTCCAAAACCACTTTCCCTTTCACCATCCACTCGTGGATACTGAGGAGCACAGGGGGATGGCAACACTCGGCTGCCGATTTCTCGAGCATGAACTTTTCTTCCTCGGCACGGACTCCGCTAATGCTCCCATCATCATTCACTCCTACCAACAAGGTGCCGCCGTGGTGATTGGCAAAGGCCACAATGCTGCGCGCAATCCGGTGTGTGCTGCTGATTTCCTTTTTGAAATCGAGCATCTCGCCTTCTCCCCGATCAATCAACTGGAGGATTCGTTTCACGGGCGCTGGGCAATGATGGTATCGAAAACCGGAGCATAGGTGGCGAAGCATCCCAAGCCACCCTGTATGTTTGATTTGATGTTGGCCGGTACCGCAAAGGGGCTTCCGTTGCCACTCAACTGGTTTTCGGCATCACGCCAAAAGGTGAAGGTACCCCGGTCGATGGTACAGAACTTTACCAGTATGGTATCGCCAACCTTGAAGTAGCCGGCCTCAGCGTTGTTGTCGTCCGGCGAGGTGGAGTTTTGGATGCTGCCGCGGGTGGCCGCAAAGTCGAAGGTGCGGCCATTGATGAATTTGTCTTCGAAGGCGGAGCCGAAGGGCGGAATGAAATCGGAATCTTTTCCCAGCCGGCGGGCGAACCAGCGGTAGCAATTGTCGAGGGTGTCGGGGTCCGTCAGGCGTGCAAAAG
>JBJTJB010000112.1:0-1189 GCA_046095245.1 Bacteroidota bacterium
TGACAACCTGCTGGTTGCCAAGCGCGAAAACGACGTAGTTCAGTTAGAAGACGATTATTTGAAAAAGTACGATGGCTTTGACCCGAACTCCCCGGAGGCAGACATTATTTTTACCTTGTATCAAAGTCGATTTATGGCTCAAAGTCTGATGTTCGCCAGCAATGTGCAGGATGAATTCAGCGTGTATGCCGGTCGCCACGACCGTGGCGTTAAGCAGGCGGGATTTCTGGTGCTCTACAAAACCGCCATGCCGGGAGTATTGATAGAATGTGGATTCCTGACGCACGACAAGGAAGAGAAATTCCTGGCATCTGACAAGGGTCAGAATCTGATGGCTACCGCTATTTACAGGGCCTTCAAAGCCTACAAGATTGACATGGAGTCGGGAAAGCAAATCCCTGAAAGCGAGGCTCCGGCCCAGGTGCAAGCTAGCCCGAAAACACAACCCAGTCCACCTGTTGCTGCTAACCAACAAACCCCGCTTGCCGATAAAACGCCTGCCGCTGCTAACCCCGCCAATTCTCCGAAGCCAGCCGTGGAACCGGCCACGAAAGTAGATGCCCAAAAACCAACAACCCCTCCGGCAGATACTGTTACAAGGCAAAGCATTTCTCCCCCAGCACCCCTACCCACAACACCTGCTGCTGCTCCTCCAGTATACATTGCAGTACAAATTGGTGCCAGTAAGGATCCTGCCAACGATGACGCCAAATACCTGAAGCGTAAAGACGTAACTGCAGTCGGTTGCGATGATGGATATACGCGTTACTTGATTGGACGATTCACGGACGAACAAGAAGCCCGAAAGAAACTCGCCCAGGTCAAATCAGGAGGCACATCCGATGCATTTCTGACTGCGATTGATGGAAAAAGAAGAATTCCTGTAGCCGAGGCAGTCTCAAAATTAACCCCCTGATTAAATCGTGAAACTTTCCCCGGAAGCAAAAACTGGAATACTCATCACTGCATCATTAGCTGCACTGCTTTGGGGCCTCAATTACCTGAAAGGCAAGGACGTATTTACGTCAAGAAATCGCTTCTACGCAGTATATACCAACGTGGATGGTCTTGTGACCTCGAATCCGGTTTTTATGAACGGATATCGGATCGGGATTGTAAATGACATCGACTTCGCCCCGGACCGATCCGGCAAATTGATTGTGACCTTGTTAATCGACCGGGATGTGTT
>JBJTJB010000113.1:0-3306 GCA_046095245.1 Bacteroidota bacterium
TTCTCTGGGTTTCGGCGGGATAAAATGAAATCGGATTAACTCGGATTGAAAGCTCTGGTACAAATCGAAATCAATCATTTTACAATCCTGACCGTACCTGATTTTTTATCACCGGACTTCGCTTCCAAATAGTAGATTCCCTTAGGTAGTCGATCAAGTTCGTTCAACCGAAAAGTATTTGAACCCATGTTAGTCTCGACTTGACGAACAAGAATTACTTTTCCAAGCTGATCTGAAAGGACTAAAACTGCATTTGTTCCAGCGATGTAGGGTAGTATCACGTGAATGTAGTCGCTGAATGGAACTGGACTAACTGAAATGTGTCCACCATTGGAGGCTTCTTTATCAAAGAAAACCACCACCGGTCCATATGTCTTGGACGAACCATCAAAGTCTGTTTGTTTAAGGATATAGTAATTGTAACCGTCGAAAGGTAATGCGTGAATGCCCTCATAATTTAAAGGTGTAGTGCTGTTTCCTGCACCTGGAACAGTCGTCAATTGAGAGAAGTTAATTCCATCATGACTGTGATCAATTGTAAAAAAATCATTGTTACTCTCTGTAGCGGTTGACCATTTAAGCAAAACAGTACGTTGATTGGGGATTGCAAGGAAAGATAGAAGTTCAACAGGAAGTACTGTTCCGATATACAGGTATCCACTGGCGCCCGATGTGGCACCATTCGGTATGAATTCCGTCACTCCAAGCGAATTGGTTATTCCATTGGATCCGCCTGAAGTATTTATGCTCATGGTTCCTACTTGTGAAAGATGAACTGCGCCGCCTCCGCCGCCACCACCCGGTCCTTCGGCTTCGCTGGAACCAGTACCGGGAGGAAATGTTTGATTGCCGCCTTTACCGCCCTTGGTAAAAAGGGATATGTTCCCGGAGATACTCCCTATCACCTTCATGCAAACCGTCCCTCCACCGCCTCCACCGCCAGGCGCATCTTTGCCTGGAGCAGGAGGAGCATCGGCCCCGTTGGTCTCAATCATTCCGTTTCCTGTGAGATTTCCGGAAACGACCAAGCAGATTATTCCACCACCATTTGCTCCGCCTGAATTTTCATTGTTATTACCATCTCCGGCACCACCACCACCACCCATGAAGATTTTTTGATTCGGGACAGAAACCAAAGGTCTACCTCCTAATCCTCCGAGATTCCGCCTGTTAGACCCTTTCCAAGCCGAATTATTGGGGCCAATTAAAAGAGCATTTTCATTGTCGCGGGACCATGAGTAGCCACCTCGTCCTCCACCTGAAGTAAGATTGGAACTGAAATTCAGCGATTCAAGATCCCAAGCCAATCTCCATCTGTAGGTAGGAAGTCCACCGGATGTATCAGGTATTCCACGGCCATTCCATACTAAGCCATTGTCGCCATTGGAACCACCACCACCACCACAGTTGTGCGAGTTGCCACCGCCACCCCCATTCGCTGGTGCACCTCTGCCATATCGTCCTCCCATCAGGTCGTAGTCCATGACATTACCACCAATACCCTCGCCTTTTTCCGCACCTTTACCACGTAGCCTTGAGGCATAGGTGGTATCCGAAGGATTATTTGATAGAGAATCGATTGTACCACCTCTAAATCCCTTGCCTGTTGCAGTTATTACACCATTGTTTGTCAAATTTCCGGTGACCTCTAATGCTACAATCCCCCCTTTTGTACCATCCCAATTATCCGTAGACAGGGATGCTCCAGCATTTAAAGTGAGTTGAAATAGACGCGGAACACGAACAACCTGAACCCTCCCGTTGGCGGTGTAAGTTCTGTTTAGAGGCGTGGCTAATTGTATTGTAGTGCCATTGGAAATACCGGCCACTTCTCGCAGCTCATAATTTCCCGCATTGTTGTAGGCAGTTACCGCACCCCAAGAAGCAGCATTTGTATCGTTGGTAGATAAAGTAGCTCCCTGCATCTGAATAATCATGATCAATTCACCGGGAGCGAGACTGCCGCTAAATCGGGACAATGAATTCAAATTGGCATTCGCTACAGCAATAGACATTGAACCGGCAGGGGCATTGGCTATAAGATGGGTAAACTCGTTAACTATCACATTGTTGGCAGTCACGGTAAGATTGCCATGCATACCAGGCTGTGCCAAAACATTGCTTGCTAAAAAACAAAGCAATAGAAAGAAAACAGGTTTGACCATTTTGATATTTATTTTGGAAAAAAGAACAATTAGATCACTTTAAATTTCAAGTGGGTGTTTACTGGTAAAAAACCACCAACCTATCAACCAGTAGCTAAACAAAGGCTTTGAATCTCGAAAAGCGAAATTAGTTTGTCAAAGCAATTAATTTTTAATGTGAAATGAACTTTTATGTTGGTGAAATAACTGGCGAACCTGATTCATACAGGCGCCAAAATAGTAAGTTGTAATACTCCCCATTCCTTGGACCAAAAGGCCTTTTTTTTAGGCTAATGTTGTTGCCCGAAACTCCAGTTTAAAATCATCCTATTTTATGGGGCGAGGTCAAAGTTCTGTTGTTAATTAAACATTAGATTTTCAAATCAAGTTTTGCGGTAAATATCCCGCCCTTCGGGTAGCTGCAAAACATTAATACTCTTTTTAAAGCCAACCATTAAACCAAAAAGCCGCCTCCATTCGGAAGCGGCTTTTTGCATGCAATATTTTTATTCAAGCTACTAGCGCACCACCACCAGCGGCAGGCGGGTACTTTTGCCGGCTGATTCGGCTACGAGGATGTAGTGTCCGGCTGATAGGCTTGATACCGGGAGGTCGAACTCCTGGGCAAAGCCGTTGAGGCGTACCGAACTGAAGAGTTGCTGTTTGCCTTCGGTACTGAAAATACGAAGGGTAGCCACGCCGGCTTCAGAACCGTTGAAGCGGAGTTTGCACAGGTCGCTGGTCGGGTTGGGGTAAATGACCGCACCGCTCAGCAATTGGTTTTCCTGCAGACCCGCGGCAGCCTGTCCGGTTACCAGAATGTCGTCGATGGCCACCAGGAAGTCGTCGAAGGACTTGTGGATCCAGGCAATGTAAATGGTTTGGCCGGCATATTGGGCCAGGCTGGCACTGAAAGGGCGCAACAAGCCGTTTGCTCGCGCCGAGTCACTGGCCGATGCCGCACCGCTCAAGTCCACGTACAGCGAATCGGCACCGTGTACGAAACCGGCTGAGAAGGTGTAGGCGCCAAAGTTGAAGCCGTTACTGGATGAGCCGCTTTCGTATTCCGCAGCCTGGAACAGGGTGTCGGTGAAGCTCGATTCGAGGTTGTCAGTTGTAGAAACCTTTACGAGGTAGCCGTCCAGGTAAAGTGGTGTCTGGC
>JBJTJB010000114.1:0-11495 GCA_046095245.1 Bacteroidota bacterium
GCCCGCCACCGTTGAACTCAATGCAGGTTGTACGCAGGCCAGGAAGGATGCACCGGCTCCGTAGCCATCGTTATCCGAGTCTGTATAATACGTACCCTGTCCCGTCACCGAGGGATCGTTGTCATCGCTGAGTCCGTCGCAGTCGTTGTCTACTCCGCCATCGCAGATTTCCTGCGCAGCCGGATTTATTGCTGCATTGGTGTCGTTGCAGTCGCCGGTGATGGTTGAACTAGAACTTGGTTGTATACATGCCCGGAATAAGACTCCTGCTCCGTAGCCATCGTTGTCCGAGTCTGTATAATACGTGCCTTGACCCGTCACCGAGGGATCGTTGTCATCGCTGAGTCCGTCGCAATCGTTGTCCACACCGCCATCGCAGATTTCCTGCGCAGCGGGATTGATTGCAGCATTGGTATCGTTGCAATCGCCCGCTACCGTTGAACTCAAGGCAGGTTGTACGCAGGCCAGGAAGGATGCACCGGCTCCGTAGCCATCGTTGTCCGAGTCTGTATAATACGTGCCTTGACCCGTCACCGAGGGATCGTTGTCATCGCTGAGTCCGTCGCAGTCGTTGTCTACTCCGCCATCGCAGATTTCCTGCGCAGCCGGATTGATCGCGGCATTGGCATTGTTGCAATCACCCGCTACCGTTGAACTCAAGGCAGGCTGTACGCAGGCCAGGAAGGATGCACCGGCTCCGTAGCCATCGTTGTCCGAGTCTGTATAATACGTGCCTTGACCCGTCACAGATGGATCGTTGTCATCATTGAGTCCGTCGCAATCGTTGTCCACGCCGCCATCGCAGATTTCCTGCGCAGCCGGATTGATCGCGGCATTGGTATCGTTGCAATCGCCCGCCACCGTTGAACTCAATGCAGGTTGTACACAGGCGAGGAAGGAAGCACCGGCTCCGTAGCCATCGTTGTCCGAGTCTGTATAATACGTACCCTGTCCCGTCACCGAGGCATCACTGTCATCGCTTTGTCCGTCACAGTCGTTGTCTACGCCATTATCGCAAATTTCAACGGCCAGGGGATTGATCAGATCGTTCGTGTCATCGCAATCCTCATCGATTGTCACAAAACCGCTTCCGGGAGCCTGGCAGAGCGTTATGCCGGGACCACCTCCATAACCATCGTCATCCGCATCTTCATAATAGGTAATGAATTGCAAACCGTCATCGATCATTCCATCGCAATCATCATCAATGGCATTGCATTGCTCGGAGATGGATGGGTTTATGGATGCATTCGCATCATTGCAATCGCCTGCAACCGCAACATAGCCCACAGGCTGGTCGCAGGATACACTGTCATCATTCAAGAGTCCGAAGCCATCGGCGTCGGCGTCTTTGTAATACGTGGTATAAATCAGGTTTGATCCATCTACAAGTCCATCACAGTTATCATCGATGCCATTACAGAGTTCAGTTGTCAGGGGTTTGATGGCAAAGTTGTTGTCATTGCAATCATCATCGTTCAATACATAGCCGGAGGGCTGGAAACAGGAAAGTTGAGTTGTGGAGGCATCTCCGTAATTATCCCCATCTGCATCCCGGTAAAAAAGAGTCAACGGACTTTCGTCGATTGCACCGTCGCAATCATCGTCAATCAGGTTACAGGTCTCGGACTGCATCGGATTCATTGCAGGGTTCGCATCGTTACAGTCGCCGGATTGCACAGCATAGCCCGGTGGTGGTGTGCCTGTACACGAGGTGATGGTCGAAGACGATACACCGAACAGGTCTCCATCTGCATCCAGGAAATAGACTAGCACGGGCAAGGACTCGTCAATTAGGCCATCGCAATCATCGTCGAGGGTGTTGCACACTTCACTGGCAGAAGGATTGATGGCCGATGCATTGTCATTGCAATCCTGGGCATTGGACACATAGCCTGCGGGTATCGTAGAACCTGTCACCGTCTGGCTACTCGCTGCATTACCATAACCATCACCATCGTTGTCTGCATACACCACAAACGTGCTGCTGAGCACCAATGACAAGTCATCAATCCGCCAATTGGCTGCACCTGGGGTTACCGTTCCATTGCCTCCGAAACCATAAATCCGGTACGTTACCGACGAAGAAGGTGCAGAGGTCAGTGCCAGGCCGCTGGTTGATTGCAGGGCCCAGGTAGAGGTGTTGAGCAATGCGCCCGTCACCAGATCGCTGGAAAACCCATCCACACTCCATCGTAAACACCAGGCTTGGGGACCGGTAGCGGTGGATCGCGAACCGAATTGTATGGAGCTCAGCACCATCCCGCTGCCCGGAGCCGGACTGAGGCTGAACTCGAAAAAGGCGCTGCCGGATGCGCCTAAAAGCAGACCGCCGGACCGGGCGGCTGCGCCGGCATTGAATAGACCGGATGCTCCAACATATCCAATGCTGGAGGAAGTAGTGGTAAGCAGTGTTGTGCTACCGTTGTTGTTGCCGCAACTGATTTGAGAAACAGTCAGTTGCGGATAAGGATTCAGCGAGGGCGATGCTTGTGCATTGCCGGTGCCGAAATCCCAGGTCAGGGACTGTGCGACAAGAATCTGAGCGAGCAGCACCAAGGCGGTCGTCAGCAGATAACGGAAAGGGTTCATGGGTTGGTTGATTGTTAACAAATAGGGTTCCATTAAACGTATGTCATGAGTACGACCAATTGTAAGGTGTTGTCGGGCCAAAACTATTTAGTGTAAACACCCTGTCGTGTGATATCGAAAAGCCTGTGGGTTGACAAAAATCATGAACAGCGCTTTTCAAACCCGAAGTATACACACCTACAGTAAAACATACTGCGCGCATTTCGGTTTTTGTTGTTCATAAATCCGGATTACTCTAACCACTCGGCTATCGGGACCTGAAGGATTGTATATTTGAATACCAGTTGTTTACCATGTTCAAAACGAGATTGTTGCTGATTTTTGCAGTATTGCACCACCTGGTGGCCGATGCACAGTTCAGCACCCTGCAATGGACATTTGGGATGGGAGGAACCGGAAATAGTCCTTCCTATGTGAATGAGGTATGGTCGGTTCACACGAACGAACAGGGGGTTGTGACCGCCGGCGGAACGGTTGCGGGAATGGCCGATCTGGATCCCTCCGGCGGAGTGTTTATGGTTTCCTCCCCGGCGCCGACTTTATTCAATGGTTTTGTAGCGCGGTACGACAGCAGCAGGAACTTCCTGGATGGGTTTGTATTGGCAAGTACAGGTGATTCATATGCAAAGAAGGTGACACGGGATGCTTCCGACAACCTGTTCGTTGCCGGAGAATTCATTCTTTCGATGGAAGCTGACCCGGGTCCCGGGATACACATACTCACCTCTGTGCAAAGTGGACGTGATATGTTCCTTGCAAAATACGATTCGGCGCATACGCTGCTGTATGCTTTTTCAATCGGAGGGGATCTCTCGACCGATTTTCTGAATAACATGGTGTGTGATGATGCCGGTAACGTGTACATCACAGGTGAAATCAGTGACACGGTCGATTTTGTTCCGGGGCCCGCAGTGGTAGAACTGGTGGGAACACCCGGAGGCACTTTCTTTGTGGCGAAATACACACCGGCGGGGGCACTGGACTGGGTCTTTGCCATTGAAGACCTGAACAGCACCTTCGGACAATCGGGGCATGGTCTCTGTTTCGATCCGGCAGGAAATATTCTCGTCAGCATGCGGTTCAGAGGCATCATCGATGTGGATCCCTCTCCTGCACAGGTTTTGTTTGACGATATCGGTGCTGGCGACCTGGTGGTGGCACGTTACACAACTCAAGGTGTTTATGTGAATGCCTGGCAACTGGGCGGACCGGGAGGTGTCAGCATTTC
The DNA here is from genome assembly GCA_046095245.1 of Bacteroidota bacterium. Taxonomy (GTDB): domain Bacteria; phylum Bacteroidota; class Bacteroidia; order AKYH767-A; family OLB10; genus JAJTFW01. Next base: position 3,821 of record JBJTJB010000114.1, read on the forward strand.
GGAGTCGGCCATTGCCTGCGACCCACAGGGATTCATCGCACTGGGCGCCCGTTTCACAGGTACGCTTGATGTGGATCCGGGAACGTCAACGACTTTACTGTCATCCGTTTCCACATCATCTGTCCTGATCGGGCGATATACGTTGGCAGGACAATTGCGCTGGGCGAAGCTTGCCGGCCTGCTGGCCTTGTCCAGTAATGGTGTGGATGTAGACAGTATTGGTGCGGTATATGTACTGAGCTCCGACATCAATAATCAGGGGCGTTTGAGCAAACTGGATACAAGTGGAACAGTGGTGTACACCAAATCACTCACAGGGAACAGCGGTCTGTACGCAAGGGCCTTGTATGTGCGTCATCCCGATGCCTTTCACCTCGGGGGTGGCTACAAGGGCGGTGGCTTCATCGATGGGACGCTTTCGGGTGGAGGAAGCGGATACGCCCACTTCCTGGCTCAATTCGGAGCTTGCCTGGTTCCGGAAATACAATCCCAATCGACCTCCACACTTGTATGTGATTCTGCCGATGTGGTGTTCACGGTATATGCAACCGGTAGCGGAATTGTGTACCAATGGTACAGGGATGGGGTTCTGCTTGTTGGAGATACGCTCGATACGCTGACCCTGGTGCAGACCGATTCGAGCGACAACGGTACCTACCACTGTGTGGTAAGTGGTTTGTGTGGAACCGATACAAGTGCTCCTATCGGTTTATCGGTATCCCCGTATCCGCAAGTTAGCATACTCGTTTCCGGAAACCAATTGCAGGCGATTCCGGCAGGACTGTCACAATACCAGTGGTTGCTCAACAACCAGGCGACCGGTATCAGTGGTAACATCCTGAACAATCCGGCACCCGGCCTGTACGCTGTAATTGGTATCACTGCTGCCGGATGCGCCGACACCTCGTTCGCTGTAGCCGTAACAACATTACAAGATGTTGAAATCGGCAGAACCATTCCCTACCCCAATCCCGTAGAGGAATTTTGCAACTTTTTTGCTGAACGAGAGGCGGCTTTTGAACTTCTCGCACCAGATGGTCGAATGGTACTGCAAGGTTTCTGTCAACCCGGATGGAATACCATCAACGTACAAGACTGCCTACCAGGATTGTATCTCTTGCGCATGGCAGGCGTCTCTCAAGACCGTTCATACCGGATCATGAAACGCTAACCGGTTCATTTCAGGAATCGGTCAAGTGTCCTTTTCACACGGGGTCCGGCTTGAAAGCGCCGTACATAATTGATCCGCACATTGCCGGTATTGATGGAAACACTGTTTGAAGCATCAGAAGAAAGAGCTACACGGCTATTGGTGAAGGTAATACTGAGTGCGCTGCGCGCTGAACTATAGCCGGCATATAACCGGAAAATCGAATTGGGGCTCAGGCCCTGCTCTACCGTCAAGCGTGTTCCATCGGAATACTCGGTACGGTTGTAATCCATGCTAATGGACAAGGAAGCCGTGATGAAAAAATGCCTGGCCAAAACTAACGTGTACGCATATCCAAAATTCGGCCCGAATTCGAAAAACCGCATCCGGTTGGAATCAGGGACACTGTCATTGGCTATCAAGGAAGGGTAAATGCTACTGTCGGCCAGGGCCCGTCCGGCAAAACACTCGCCACCCAGCAGGAAGGTTCCGGCTGATTTAACCTGCCATTCGTTTTGAAGTGCTGCCGCGCGATAAGAAAACCGCCGGTGGTTGAACATGTACTGCACGGAAGCGCCGAGTTCACGCAGCAAAAGGTCCGGTCGTACATAATACAGACTGTCGCTCCTGCCGGCACCCTTGGGCTCCAAATAAAAGCCACCATAAAACTGACCGAATAAATCAACAATCGTTTTTCGTCCGTACAAATGCGCCTGCAAATCCAGGTATCGGGTGTTGCCGCGTCCTTCGTCCGGATTCAGAAACGGAAATCCATACGCCAGATTCAAGGTAAGGCTTCGGTAGGTGGCCCCCACGCCCATATTCAGCGTCGTGTTGGGTTGGTAGTTGAGTTCGATTCCACGACCTGCATCCCGCACCAGGAGACCGGTGTATTTCCTGCTGAAATAAAATCGTCCGGTGACCAGATCATCAAAAGCGATATACCTGGTAGTGTCCGCTTGAGCCTGTGCAAGGTGCTGCATCATGATCATTCCCGATAGCATGAAAAACACCGAAAGACGAGTTGGTTTCCGGACAGGATGCTTGTTGAAAAGATGCGCAAATAAGCCGGCACCATTGGTTCTTACCCGCAGATTCGCAATGAGGACAGCGGTGGTTAAAAAAACACGATGCAGGTGCTTACCGAGGATTTTCACTTGATTGCGCTTGACAAGAGGCCTAATTACATCGTATCTTATGTGCAAACCTACAGTTAAGTCCTCAAATCCCCTTCCAACGAACATGGCATCGAGTAAAACACCTCTGTTACGGATTCTTCGCAAAGCGTTCAGCTTGTCACAGATCGATCAGCAGCCGGGATCTCCCGGACTGGATGAGCTCATCCGGCAGACGGACCTGGTAAAATCAGAATACAACCGGAGGCGATTCATCAGCGACATGACAAAAGCCGCCTTGTTCGGCGGGCTGGCAACCATGCTTCCCGCTTGCACAAAAGAAGAATTGGAACTGCGCGAAGAAGAAATCAATATTCATCGCCGAGGTGCTCAGCCGACGATCGCCATCATCGGTGCAGGACTTGCTGGAATGACCTGCGCATACCAACTCAAAAAACGAGGTATCACCGCAACAGTCTACGAGGGTTCGAACAGAACGGGTGGTCGTGTAATGACACGACAAAACCATATAGCGCCCGGTACAACATCCGAGTTGGGCGGTGAATTCATCGATACGGGTCACAAAACCATGCGTGGACTGGCCGCTGAATTCGGATTCACCTTACTGGACATGGACGATCCATCCGAGTCGGGGTATCTGAATGATACCTTCTACATCGATGGGCAACACTATACCGAAGCTCAAGTCATACAGGCCTTCAGCCCTTATGCCTCCATCATTGCCGGCGACATCCAATCGCTGCCAACCAATTTTTCATATTCCAACTACACCGCAGCTGTTCAGCAATTCGACTCCATCAGTATCAGCCAATACCTGGATCAGATCGGCATGCCATCCACCTTGTTTCTGCGCAAGGGTCTCGAGCAGGCCTACAACACCGAGTATGGTCGTGAAGTCAATGACCAGTCGGCCATCAATTTCTTATTCCTCTTCACCATCAATCCCGGTAACAGCAGCTATTCAATTTTCGGGTTGAGCGACGAGCGATTCAAAGTCCGGGGCGGTAACCAGCAGATTACCGATGCCCTGGCTTCATCCCTGCAGGGACAAATCCGCTTACAACACAAATTGACCCGCATCTCCCTGAATGCGAATGGACAGTACGTCATCCGATTCCAGGGCGTTCCCTCGGTGGTGGCTGATATCTGCATCATCACCATTCCATTCACCCTGCTTCGCCAGGTGAACCTGAATGACCTTAACCTGCCGGCCTGGAAAACCAATGCCATACAGAACCTGGGGTATGGCACAAATGCCAAACTCCTGTTAGGCTTCAGCGGCCGGAAATGGCGCGACTACGGACACTCGGGAGGGGTATTCACCAATGGTTCTCCTGCACAACCTTTCGAATTCATACAGACGGGATGGGATAACACCCGCTTACAGCCCGGTACGAACGGGGGGTACACTGTTTATCAAGGCGGAACACAAGGGGCGAACCTCAGTTTGGCGCAAACACAACCCATGCTGAACCAACTGGAAGCCATGTGGCCGGGAACAGCCGCTCAATACAATGGGAATGCGAAACTCGTACACTGGCCATCAAACCCCTGGACGCTGGGCAGCTATGCCTGCTGGCGAGTGGGTCAGGTGACTACAATGATGGGCGCCGAAGGTGAAAGGGTGGGTAACCTGTACTTTGCCGGTGAGCACACCAGCCTGTGGTTTCAGGGATACATGGAGGGCGCTGCCGAGACGGGGACCGCTGTAGCGCGTGAAATTGCCAAGTCGGTGTAATGCCTCCTTTTACTGCCGCACGAGTTTCTTCGTGGTAACCTGAGTACCGTCATTCAGGCGGAGGATATACAATCCGCCCGGCAACTCGTCGACTGAAATGGTGTGCAGGTTTTCACCTTGCGCTGCATTGAGGCGTTGAACAAACAGCGCCTTTCCTGTCATATCGAACAAAGCGAGTTCAGTCGGTGATCCGTTCGAAGTGAAGGAAACATTGATCTCATCACGGAAGGGATTGGGCCAGGCATTGACTTGTGGGTTTTCGGTATCGCCTTCCCGTAAGGCAGGATTCGCCAGCCAAAGTGTTGCATTCAGCAGAATACGGCGGTGGTCTCCATTTACCTCGGCCGACCAACCGTTGTACAGCTGATCGTTGGTATCACCTGTACCATCATCGGGAGGAGAACTATCGCCGATAGCCGCCACTTTTCCGGTGCCGTAGCGAGCCTGCGCAAACATCACATTGCTTGTGCCTGTGGTAGCAGCACCGGTTTTATACACCAAACCCGTTACGGTCGCATTGGCGGTTTTGTTCAGCGTCATGGAAGTGCCCGAGCTGTATTTCATCTGCAGGGGTGTACCGGCTGCTCCTTGCAGGATCGGATTGCCTGCGATAGTAGCAAAATTCGATGTGGTCTGACTGAAACTGACAAGGTCGAATGTGATTCCGAACGGATTCACCTTGATTCCATTGCTCGACATCAGATCGTTCCAGATGGCAGGTGCGTCCCAGGAGTCATTGTTACGGTCTGACCCGCTGTGATTCCCCGCCATGAACAATCCTCCACCATTTTGTATAAACTGCAGAATAGCGGTTTTCTCGGCGGAGGTAAACCGGATATTGGGTTCAACACAAATAAAGACCTTGTAATTGCTCAGGTCCTGAACGTTGCTGGTATTTCCGTATGTGATGGCAACGTTGAATGGAAGCGTTTCTACGGTATATCCGCGCTTGGCCAGTTCAACGCCCCAGGCCGACAACGCGCCTTTCCAATACGTTTCGGCTGTTGTTGACGTGATGCCACTTTGGGCAGGAGTTGGGATCCGTTGCGGATTGGCTTCATTCCCTTTTCCGGTCTGCATCACTCCACCGGTACCGGTTCCAATATTGTACAAATCGGCATCCACCACCCAATCGGCATTCCCGGCCATTTGCGCCTTTCGGGCATCGAACAGGATTTTTACGCCGGTTTGGGCATGCAGCGTAAGGGATAAGAACACACAGGCAAACAGGATTGCTTTTCTCATGATGGCCAGCATTTTAAGAATCAACCTGCAAGGTAGTAAAATCGGAATTCGTTCTCCTGTTTTTTATGGTTTCTGCACTGAGTCGGTGGCGGCATCAGATATACCGGATCCGTTTGATGCAAGTGTTAACAGAATAACAGATTTGAAAACCCGTATCTAAACCGTTCTATCCGGAGCAGGTGCCAGGCGCGCCGTACCCCGGACTTTCTCCGATTGCGGCAACAACATCGGACCGGAAGGCAACACAATCTTGTGGTCTCAGCGGGAATCGAACCCACATCAAAAGTTTAGGAAACTTCTATTCTATCCGTTGAACTATGAGACCGGCTAAAAACCCTAATCACACAGAATCAATGTGTTAGGATTCACAAAAATAGGAAAAATCGCTGAAAACGGGGTGGGTTCGGAGGGTCTGCAGTGCATTTACTGCAGGTATCAGCTTCCACGTTCTTCGGCCATTTGAAATCAGCGGAAAATCAAATAAACCACTTTGGATAAACGTGAAGAAATAACGATTCACAGAAAGCCAGATCGTGTGGGTAAAAAACAAAAAGGCCACCCGGTCAGGTAGCCTTTCTGTGAAACAAAGGTTGTCTCTTGCTTAGTTGATTGGCAGGATTACCGCGTCGATGACGTGGATGATACCGTTTGAAGCAGAGATGTTGGCTGTGGTGATGTTTGCGGTATTACCAACAGCTGTAATCTGGCCCTGGTTGTCGACGGTGAAATCAACACCAAGAAGTGTGCTGATGTTACGGTTGCCATTGCGTGGTACAACACTATTGGCCGCGCGGCGACCATCAACTACGTGGTACAGCAATACATCGCGCACCAGGGTGGGAGGAAGATCGCTGATTCCGCTTACGCCGAGGGCTGTGTAGAGATCGTTGAACGCATCGTTGGTTGGAGCGAATACCGTGTACTGGTCGGTACCATTCAGGAACAGATTCACCAAACCGGCATTGAGCGAGTCATCTACATAGGTGAGTGCGCCTACCAATTCGCTGAATCCAGCATTGATAGCGATAGCAGCAATCGGATCGGTTCCAGGAGCCGGAGCGCCGTTGCGGTTTTGCATGTCAGTTACCTGAACAGAGTTGGCAGGGTTCATCCCCTCTTCCTTGCTGCAGCCTACCATAAAGACGGCAATTCCCATGACCGCGCTAAAAGCAAGAATTTTCGAGTTCAACATAAAGTTTTTCATGATGTAAGGTTTTTGTTTTTTGTTGTGAGTAAAACACCCTCTTGATGTGTATGGTTTAGACCAACATGGCTTTTCTGACAAAAACATTGATTTTCAGTGCTTTTAAATTACATCATTGCCCACTTTATATCCCCGTTTCACCAAAATAATGTGCAGAAAGTGTCTTGACTTTGTCATGAATACCACGCTTTGGATGGCCACCTCGTTTGGGGAACGCTCAGGCACTCGTGTTTAGAGCCGATGCGCACAGCTCCCGGATTCAACGGGGATCCCCTACTTTTAGTTTTCTAATCCTTCAACCATGAACTTACGCCAACGCATTGCCTGTACCAGCCTCCTGCTTCTGTGTACTCTTACCGCATCCGCCCAGTGGTCTGCAGCCACACTCTCTATCGGCCGTACCCAGCTGGCCGGTGCAGCTGCAAATGGCGTAGCCGTCTTTGCCGGCGGCATCGGATTCATCAGTCAGCCTCCGGGGGTATTTGACCAGTACAATGCCAACACCAACACCTGGACATCGGGGAACTTTTCTCCAGCCCGAATCAAACTGAGTGGCGTGTCCTGCGGCAGTTATCTGCTATTCGCGGGAGGCGCCAACGACTGGATCCTCTCCGATTACGACAATGTGAATATCTACAATAGCAGCCAAAACACCTGGTCGGTTGCAAATGCCTTATCGGCCGCACGTTCGTCGCTCGCCGGGGCCTCGGCCGGAGGAAAGGTCGTGTTTGGCGGTGGCGAATCGGGCATGTTTGGCCTGTACTTCAGCAATGCAGATGTGTACGATACACTGACGCAAACCTGGACACAGTCGGCCCTCTCGGCTGCACGTTCCAAATTGGCTGCTGCCGGTGCAGGATCGAAAATCCTCTTTGCGGGGGGTAAAAACGCCACAAGCACCTTCAATACCGTTGATGTGTACGATGTAGTTACCAATAGCTGGACCACCGATTCAATCTCCATCGCCCGAAGCGGGTTGTGTGGTGTTGCAAGTGGAAACAGGATCTATTTTGCCGGCGGTGTCACAGCTTCCAACCAACCCTCGAACCGGATCGATATCTACGATGTTACGACGGGCACCTGGACCGTCGATTCCCTTTCTCAGGCAAGGCAGCGTATCGCAGCAGCATCCGTAGGGAACATGGTCTTCTTTGCAGGAGGAAGCAACGCCGCAGGAACCACAGCCTATACCACTGTGGATA
>JBJTJB010000115.1:0-1765 GCA_046095245.1 Bacteroidota bacterium
TCACCGTTACCGTTACGTTGGTAAAGTTTCCGCAGTTGGTAGTGGGATCAATACCGGTTACAGTGTAGGTGCGTGTTGAATCAGGAGTGACCGTGAAGCTGCTACCCGATGTTGTGCCATTCCAGGTGTACACATAACCCGTGTTCACACTGCTCGCAGCGAGCGTTGCAGACTGGCCGGCACAAATGACAGGCGCAGAAGGCGTCACACTGATCGGATCGGCCGGGTTGGCAATCGCGTATACGGGCTGACGTCCTGCAGGATCAAGACATGAACCTACGCTGGCGCGTACCCAATAAACCGTGCTGGACGTGATAGCAGGTGAGTACGTATCGCCGGTATTGATCACCGCCGTACTGGTGGTGGTTTCATACCAGTTGAACGTTCCTTCACCGAATACCTGCAGACCAACTGTTCCGGATCCGCATACAGTATCACCAACTGTGCTGGTAATGCCCGGGCGTACAACCTCAAGGACGTCTTCATTCGAGGCACTGGAGTTCGCTCCGCAGAAGGCCACAACACGGTAGAAGTACTCTGTGCTTACAGGCGGATTGTACACCGGTGTGGTGTATGTGCTGCCCGTTGCGCCAGCGATATTACCCCAAACGTTGGTGGTGGTGTTGAGAATCTGCCATTGGTACGTAAACGTGTTGTTACCACCGACTACCGAGTAGTTCGACAAGCCGCTAAAGCACAGGGTATCGGCACTGCTGGCAATGACTGGTGTGCTGGGCGTGGTTACAGGGGTTACAAGAATCGTATCACGACTCTGACAGGATCCGTTGTCAAATAAAACTATGAACTGAGTCGGTCCTGTAAGCGGTCCGAAAGTGCTGGTAGCATTGGTACCGCTGAAGCCGGCAGGGATTGAACTCCACTGCACCGCTCCGAGCGATGGCAGGTTAGCCACCAAACCAGGATTAAGTGAACCGATGGTAGCCGGAGTACCTACACTGGTATTGGTCCAGGCGGAGGATGTGTTGTTATCAGCGGCCACCAGGATAGAACCGGAGAGTGCAGAGTTCGAGGGCAATGCACCCGACCAATCGGCTGAGGTAACACCCGAAGCGGCCGGGAAAGTATAACCACTTACAGCCACTGCGTCGATGAGGACACCGTTCTTACGCATCACCATACCGGCAGCAGTTCCTGAGCCGTTGTCAGTGGCAGTTCCACCTCGGGTAAAGAAGCTATTTGCGAAATCCGTAACTGTTACTGTCCCGCTGTGCGAGAAATACAATCTGGCACCAGAGGCCAAGTTTTGGGCACCTGCAGGAATGGTGAAGATATAGGCCGGATTTCCGGAGGTTGTAGAGGTAGCGTTCCACATTTCAATGGTCACACCTTCGGGACTTGCCAAGCCCGCACCCAGGTTAGTAATTTCAATCATATCCCAAGTGGTGGATGTATTGTACCAGGATGAGATAAAGCTTGGGATACCCACACCGGTATTACCCGTACCGGCATTTACCTGCCACAACACTTCGGTGAAGCGCAGAGCAGGGATAAGTCCGGCTCCGATAGCATTCAACGTTACGCTTGAACCGGAACAGATCTCCTGATCAGGGCCTGCGCTGATAGCAGCAGCCGGGGGATTGGCCGTTACAGTGACACTTGACACAACATTACATCCACCTTCATTGGCCAGCACAGAGTAAACGTATGTGCCAGGCAAGGTTGGAGTTACTGTAAGAGACTGACCAGGTGTTGGCAGTGACTGGATTTGAGCCACATTCACAACCATGTTATCGATGCTATGCTC
>JBJTJB010000116.1:0-8696 GCA_046095245.1 Bacteroidota bacterium
ATCGGGATCAAGATCCTCCACACCCTCGTAATAGGCCCGAAGACCGGCGCAATGGTGCTCGTCTTCCATCTGCATCCCACCATGCTCGCGCGCGAAGCGGCTCAGGCAGCCATCGGCGGCAATCACCACGCGGGCAGGAAACACGTGCTTCCCGTCCTTATCCGAAACGTGCCAAGCGTTCTCTGTCCGTTTGAAGCGGGAAATCCGTATCCCGGTGTGCACACTGACTCCGGTTGCAGCGGATGCTTTTCTGAACAACCAGTCATCGAAATCCATGCGGGCGGCGATAAAGCCGGGCGGATGCAAGGGGTCGGGCGCCTTACGGAAGGGAATGTCGAGCCTGCGCCCGTTGGGGGCGACAAAACTCACACCGTGTGAGCCCAGCGCAAAGGGCTGTAGTTCGAGGTCGCCGATCAGACTGGGGTCGATGCGACGTAGGGTCAGTGCAACTTTTCCGCTAAGTGCGTCTCCACAGACCTTATCGCGCGGAAACACAGCCTGGTCGATGAGCCGGCAGGGAATACCTCGGGCAGAGAGGGCCAGGGCAGCAGTCGCTCCGCCGGGTCCAGCTCCTAAAATCAGCACTTCCGGTTCCATTCGGCCCTAAGGTAATTCATCCGCACAAAGCATCGGAAGAGGCGAACCTATTGGCGTCACCCGGCGTATAAAGCCGGTAAGCCAACGCATGAACGATTTCAGCGCCTTCCGGAAAATCGACCGGAAAATCCTTGTGGTTTTCCTGGTGGTGATTGCCATTGCCGTGGTCAATGCCGTGATCAGTACGATGACCTTACGGAACAGCCATACCATCATCAGCGACAACGTCAGCACAACCAATCCGAGTCTGCAAAGCATCAGCCGGTTCCAGTTGCTGGTAAACCGATCGCGTATGCTGGTGACCAATTGGGTGTACTTCCCACAGCGCTATTCGGACAAAGAAGAATTGCGGCAGCTTAACAACATCGACTTCATTCAACTGGATGGGCGACTTCGCAGCCTGACTGCACACTGGGACGACACCCTCCAACGCGGAAACCTGCATACCCTGCTGGACGATTACCGGAGCTTATCGGAAGCGGAGACCCGCATCATGCGTCTGCTGTCAACACCGCAAGACTATTCCGACCCGATACGCGTCAACCAGGCGGTGGCCCTACTCGAACTGGAAGTGATTCCGCGCAGTGAGGCCATCAGCTATTCCCTGCAACAAATCCTCGACCGGCGCATGGCCCTGGCCTCGTCGCAGCAGGACCGCATCCTTTACAGCTTCAACAAACTGCAGGTGCATGTACTCGGCATCGCCTTGCTGATCATTTGCTCTATCCTGTTTGCAGCCTTTATGATCAGTCGGTCGGTCATCCTGCCGGTACTGCATGTGCGCAAAGCCATCCTGAAAATGGGCCGCGGTGAATTGCCCGTCCTGAACACCGAGTTACCCAAGAATGCTGTGGGTGAAATGATCCAGGCCTTGCGCTTCATGATTGACGGATTCCGCCGTACGTCGAGGTTCGTGGAAGAGATTGGAAACGGAAATCTCGACCATCACTTTGAGCCCCTGAGTGAAAACGATGTGCAGGGCCTGGCCCTGCTGAACATGCGCGACCGACTTCGGAAAAGTTCGCAGGAAGAACTTTCACGGGAATGGATATCCGAAGGGATTGCCGCACTGAACGAACTGATGCGATCCGACCAGAAAGACTTCAGTAGCTTTTTGGAGAACACACTGGATCACATCGTAACACGCACGCATGTCGATCAGGCATCTATCTTCCTGTTCCACAACGACGACATCAACGACTTACACATCCAACTGGGGGCCTACAGGAACCTGAATACGCGCATCCTCAACAGCCAGCGCTTCGAATTGAAAAACGGTTTGATCGGACAAGCCATCGTTCAGCGCCGGACGATACTTGTAGAAGACGGATACGATCCCTATTTCACCATCGAAACCCCTGAAGGAGAAACGGAACAGTGCACCATCATGATTGTTCCGTTGATGACAGGTGATAAAGTCCGTGGTGTATTGCAGGTGGCCAGTAAGCATGCTTTAACGCCTACTTGCCGTCGCTACCTGGAGAAAACCGCGGAACCGATTGCAGCAAGTTTGTACAACCTGCGCGAGAGCCTGCTCCGCACCCAACACCTGGAAGAAACGCAAAAGCAAGCCAAAGATCTGGCCTACCAGGAACAGCGACTTCAGGGGATGGTGAGCGAGTTGAATGAAAAGACCATCGAGTTACAACAGCAAAATGACACCATAGAGCAGGCCAAATCGGCACTCGAGCTCAAAGCGCTTCAACTGGAGCAAAGCAATGTGTATAAATCGGCTTTTTTGGCCAACATGAGCCATGAATTACGGACTCCATTGAACAGCATTCTGATTCTGGCCCGGTTGCTGGCCGACAACCGCGCGCACAACCTGGACGACAGGCAAGTGGAACATGCTGAAATCATCCACAAATCGGGGAGCGATCTCTTGACGCTCATCAACGATATCCTGGACCTCTCGAAGATTGAGGCGGGCAAACTCAATTTCCAGCACGAAAGCATCGATCCGAAAGAACTGGCTCAGGACATGCGTTTACTGTTCCGTGAATTCGCATCCGACAAACAGATCCATTTTGACGTAAAGGAGGAGTCGGATGATCTCCGCATCGAAACGGATAAACTGCGCGTTGAACAAATCATCAAAAACCTGCTGTCGAACGCCTTCAAATTCACTCCGGCAGGCGGAGAAGTCATCTTCCGGCTCACAACGGCGGAGGCTTCGACCACCTGGAATGAAATCAGCCTGATCAATGCCCCTGAAGTGTTGATCCTGGAGGTAAGCGATACCGGTATCGGCATACCGAAAGAAAACCAACAGCAGATCTTCGAAGCCTTTCAACAAGCCGATGGTTCGACCAGCCGGAAGTATGGTGGAACGGGTTTGGGCTTGACCATTACCCGCGAACTTGTCCAAATCATGGGGGGCGAAATCCGACTCGAAAGCGAAGAAGGGAAAGGGAGCTGCTTCCGCGTCTGCCTTCCGGCAAGCAGAACCCACGCCACGCCGTTGATTCAAACCGATGGTGCGGCTCCTGAAAAAACAAGCCCCCGGACGGGTGTTGTCGTAAAAGATGACCGTGACCAGATTGCTGTGGGAGATTCCTGCGTGCTGATCGTAGAAGATGATTACGTTTTCGCATCCATGCTGATGCATCACAGCCACCGACACGGTTACAAGGCCGTGATTGCATTGAACGGAGAAGAAGGCTTGATTTGTGCAGAGCGCTACCGGCCTACGGCTATCATCCTGGATTTACGCATGCCGGTGATGGATGGCTGGACCGTGCTTCGTCACCTCAAATCCTATGAAACACTTCGTTCGATTCCGGTACACGTGATTTCGGCTGTGAAAGAACACCGCTTCAGCCTGGATCTCGGTGCGGTGAGCTATCTCAAAAAACCGACCAACGGGGATGAAATCGACACCCTGTTCGGTGTTATCCGTACCGGAAGCCTGCGACCCCGGCGTTACCTGTTTTTAGGTGAACATGAAGAGGAGGTTGTCCGGATCACCAAACGGCTTCGCGAGCGGGAATCGGATGCGGAAATCACCTGCGTCAGCGATCTGCAGGAATGTGATAATCGGGCATCGAGCGGATTGTACTGCGGTGTGATCATCGGAACTGCCACACCTGCCGTATCGGATGTGCAACTGCAAGCGTGTAACAACCTGCACAAGATTCCGGTCCTGCAACTTGAAACCATTGGCAACGAACGGGAAGAACTGTTTCAGACCTGGTTCAGTGGCGCATCCAGTCCTCCATCAGGCTCCGCACAATCGCTGAAAGGCAAAACCGTGCTGGTGGTGGATGACGATATCCGGAATATCTATTCCATGACCCATGTTCTGGAGGCAGAAGGCTTGCAGGTATTGAGTGCCTGCGACGGACAGGAGGGATTAGATGTTTTGCAGGCCAACCCACAGACCGACCTTGTTCTGATGGACATCATGATGCCCGGCATGAACGGCTATGAAGCCATGCAGGCCATCCGACAAAAAGAGACCCTTGCACAGCTTCCGGTGATTGCCCTTACGGCCAAGGCCCTGCAAGGCGACCGGGAAAAATGCCTATCTGCAGGTGCTTCCGATTTTCTGGCGAAGCCCATCCGGAACGAAGAGCTCATCGCACTGCTGAAAGTGTGGATTTGCCGCTAAGCTTGCCACATCCAAAGCGCAGGAAAGGCTAAACTGATTACCTTCACGGAAAACCTGCTTATGCGCGTCTTCCGTACCATCACCACCCTGCTTATTTTCCTGAGCGTGCAAAGTGTTGCACAAAATGACCACCGCCTGAGCCCTTCCGAGCGACAGCTGATTCCGCAGTATATGCATTCGCGGACGGGACAAGCGTCGGCAGTAGTCACGCCTCCTGCAAGCCCGGTGCGGACCATGGCCGAATGGGAAGAACTGCAGGCACTACTGGTAGCCTGGAAAAGCTATCCCAGCATCCTGCGCGAAATCGTGCGGGCTGCCAAAACCGAAACCCGCGTACTGATTGCCTACTCCGGCACCGACACCGAAGCCTCAATCACTGCTTATCTTGCTGCCGGAGGTGTCGATACGGTGAATGTGGATTTTTTGGGTACACCGGTCAACTCCGTGTGGTCGCGCGACTACGGCCCCTGGAGCGTTTACACCAACGACGTGGACAGCCTGCTTACCATAGACTGGATTTACAACCGACCGCGCCCCTCCGACGATGCTGTGCCCGTAGCCGTTGCCAACCTGATTTCAACACCCTTGTACCAAACCACTACAGCACCCTGGAACCTGGTACATACCGGCGGCAATTTCATGACCGACGGACTGGGAACAGGATTCTCCTCTGAGTTGATCCTTGAGGAAAACTCGCCAGCCGGTGGATTCGGCATCAACCACACCGAGCCCAAAATCGATAGCATCATGCAGGCTTTCATGGGCATCGACAGGTACATCAAAATGGACAAACTCCCGTACGATGTGATTCACCACATCGACATGCACATGAAGTTGTTGGATGAGCAGACCTTATTGGTGGGGCAATATCCTCCAGGCATTTCAGATGGCCCGCAAATTGAAGCGAACCTGCTTTATGTTGTCAATACCTTCAACTCCGCGTTCGGGACACCGTATCGTGTGGTACGTATTCCGATGCCTGACGACAACAACCTGTACCCGAACAACGGTGGTGATTACTTCACCTATACAAACAGCTCGTTCATCAACAAGACACTCATTGTACCGGTGTACGGGATTCCGGAAGACAGTCTCGGATTGCAGGTGTACCGCAACGAACTTCCCGGTTACCGCATCGTTCCGATCAACTGCGCAGGCATGATCGGTGCACTAGGTGCCTTGCACTGCATCACCAAGGATATCGGTACATCCGACCCGTTGCTCATCAGCCACCAGGCCCTACCCAATACCAATGACACGCTCAACTCCTATACGGTGAGTGCCCGTATACAACACCGCAGCGGAATCGTACAAGCCGACCTGTATTGGAGAACGGACACCTTGCTCCCCTGGCAATCGGTCATGATGAATCCGGTAGGTCCGACTTTTTTCTGGAATGGAAGCATTCCTGCACAACCCGCCGGAACCCGTGTTTATTATTACATCGCTGCAAGCTCGGCCAGCGGAAAGAGCCAGGTCAGACCACTGCCTGCTCCCGCCGGTTACTGGAAATTCGATGTGACCGGAACCACAGGCATGACAGAAACCGTAGCAGACCGGATGGATGCCGTATTTCCAAACCCCTGCCGGGCCATCACCTGCGTTCCGATCAGCTTAACCAAGCCCGGTATTGTACGCCTTGACCTTCTGGACAGCCAGGGGAAATGCGTATCCCGAATCCACCAAGGGTCATTGGCGGCCGGAGAACATAAACTCTTTTTCGATGCATCGGGTTTACCGGCTGGACTCTACACCCTCGACCTGAACGCCTCGGGCATTCCATCACGTCAACGCGTAGCCGTTATACACTGAGCATTGACCCTAAGCGCGTGAACCGAGTTTGGTCTGCACTGAAGGAGAACCCCGGAAAGGGACTTATCGTACTGCTTTCCCTTCAGGTACTGCTGCATCTTCCTTTCCTGAACCTACCGCCTTGCAGCATCCACGTATGGCGACAATGCAACACCCTTGCAGTATCGCGGAATTTTTTCGAAGAAGACAACCGCATATTGCTGCCAAGAGTCGATCGTCGAGGCGATCAGTCGGGTGTGACCGGTATGTCGTTTCCAGCCTACGAGTGGCTACTGGCGCAGATTTACCGTTTTGCAGGAACCGAAAACGCTGTACACCGCGGGTTCTCCTTGTTGATTTCACTGGTTACGCTGGTGGCAGCGGCAGCATGCTTCCGTTACCTGAGTGAATCGGCCTGGCTTGGAGTTGCCTGTGCCTGGGCCATCGCTTGGTCGCCCGAGTTTTTTTACCAAAGCATCAACGCGCTTCCGGATGTACTCGCACTGGCCTCGGCCTTTTTAGCCTTGTGGGCCGGATTGGCCTGGAGGAGACACCGTACAATAATTCTGCAGTGTACGACCATGCTACTGCTGACCCTGGCCGGACTCATCAAAATGCAGTACGGATTGTTCGGTGTCTTTTTGGGAGCACTGCTGCTACACGATCACCTGCGCGTTCAGCCGCTGCAGCGAAGTCAGTCTGTGGTGTGGCTGCTCGGTGGATGCATCAGCTTGCTTACGGTGTTGGCCTGGTATCGGTATGCCAATACTTTGACCGAGGCCAGCCTGTTGACCGATTTCGTACTCACCATACGGCCTGTGACCGACCTCACCGCAGCGACAGCAATTGTCATAAAAAACATCCTGAGCGACCTGCCTGAACTGCTGCTCAATTATGCCAACATGCTGTTCTTCCTGATTGGCATTTGGGCTTTCATCGCATTCAAACACCAACGCCGTGATTGGTTGTGGCCCTTGCTGGCGGCGGTATGCCTGCAATTCATTTGGTACGTACTGATGCTCGAACAAATGCGGGTGCATCAATACTACCTCTTGCCTTTCCTGCTGATCAGCACTCCGCTGGTCTTGATCGGCATCCGCTACCTCGACCAAAGCAAGTGGGCCGGGCTCCTGGCCATGTTGCTATTGGTCCAGCCGGTACTGGCTGCTGCACGCATCCTGCCGGCACGTTGGCTCAAAACAGACCTGGGCATTCCGGCCGAATTCGCCGATCCCGAACAACTCGACATTCTTCAAAAAAAGATTCCCGACCCTAAACATGTAATTGCAGGCCCTGACCGCTCGGGTTGCATCTGGCTGTATTTTTTGCATGCCAAGGGATTCACCTTTGACGAAACCCGCCAGCTTTTTGAAACCGATGCCGATGGTCCCGACCTGGAGCGCTACACCCGACAAGGTGCTCGCTGGCTGGTGATCCGCGAGGGTGAACTATCGGAGGCAGAGGCGAAGCGGCATCAGCTTGAGCTGCATGCACGCGTGGGCCGGTTTGAAGTCTACCGGATCAACTGAAAATTTACCTAATAAATTGAATAGTAACTATTTGCAGGGCTAGTGAAAGGCCGTTTTTGAAGATTGAAAATTACGCGACTCCTGCATCAACCGGGGGACTTTCAAACTCAGTGTTAATTTCCTACTTTTGCACCCCTTGCGACGGCCTGAAAACCGTGGCGGGTGAATACGTTCTGCTATGGCTGATTCTCCATACATTATTCGATTCATCCAGCTCTCACCTGGCGACCATAGGTTCGACTTTCGCATTGCCGATTCGTTCTTTGATCAACGTGAAGAATCCATCATCCGCCGGGCGGCTGTAGATGTTCATGCTGTGCTGCACAAAACGGCCAACTCCATGTCGCTCGACCTGAGCTTCACCGGAGAAGTGTCTGTGGATTGCGTCCGCTGCCTTGAACCCTTCAGCTTACCTGTTGATTTTCAGCGGAGTCTGCTGGTCCGCATGGTGGAAACCCCCTCGGAAGAAGAGGACGATGAAGATGCCATCCAGGTATCCAAAACGGCCCACGACATTGACCTAAGTCGCGCCCTCTACGATTTCCTGACCCTTGCGGTTCCTTACAGTCCGGTACATCCCGACCGGGAAGACGGTAGCCCGGGCTGCGATCCCGAAGTCCTTCAGCACCTCTTTCAGGGCGGGAGCATCGAGGAGCATCCCAACGGTGAAGCCGAAGGGGACGATCGCTGGTCGATTCTTCGCAAAATCAAGTTCAACTAACTGATAAACAATTAGTACTAGTACATATTTACTGCCATGCCAAATCCCAAACACAAACACTCGAAGTCGAGGAGAGACAAGCGCCGCACGCACTACAAGGCCACTGCCCCCACCCTTGCCATTGATCCTACCACAGGCGAAGCCCACCTTTGGCACCGCGCCTACTGGCACGAAGGCAAGCTCATGTACAAGGGCAAAGTCGTCATGGAGCGCGGAGCGTAACACTATAGCGCTATCCTTTCCCCGACAGCATTGATGAAAATCGGAATTGACATCATGGGCGGCGATTACGCTCCGGAACAGATTGTTCTGGGTGTGATTCAGGCTCTTGAGGAACTTCCTGCGGATACGCGCCTGGTCCTGTTTGGTGACCAGGAAGCCGTTCGTGCCATTTTCGACCGTGAAGGAGCTGATTGCTCCCGCGTGGACCTTGTTCACACCACGGAAG
>JBJTJB010000117.1:0-14065 GCA_046095245.1 Bacteroidota bacterium
AATACACCGTCCGGCAGGAATTCATGCTTTCGGATGATCTCCAGCTCGGCGCCGTATTTTTTAACGAGGTCCTTTTCAACATCGCCGTCATCGAACCCGCGGAAACTGATGGAGATTCCTTCGCGGCCTGCACGGCCCGTACGACCAATGCGGTGAACGTAGGTCTCGGCTTCTGCCGGCATATCGTAATTGATGACCAGGTCCAGTTCTTTCACATCGATACCGCGTGATGCCAGATCGGTGGCCACTAAAATTTTCAAACGCCCCGATATGAAATCGTTCAGCGCCCTTTCCCGCTGGCTTTGTGATTTGTCGCCGTGAATGGACTGGGCCGGATGTCCCTCCTTGCTCAATACACGCGCTAAACGGTCGGCGCCGCGTTTGGTTCGGGCAAATAACAGGGCCTGATCTGCCGTCTGTTTGTTGAGTACATCGAACAGGAGCGCTTGCCTGCGGTCGCGGTTGACCCAATAGACCGTTTGTCGGATACGGGGTTTCTTGCTTTCGTCGGTGATGATCTGGATGCGCACGGGATCGTGCATGTGTTTGTCGGCAATAGACCGAATGTCTTCGGGCATGGTTGCACTGAAAAGCATCGTTTGGCGCTTCACAGGCAGTAATCCGATGATCTTGTTCAGGTCGCGGGCAAACCCCATGTCAAGCATGCGATAGCACTCGTCGAGCACCAGGATCTCCACCGCATCGAGGCGGATATGCCCCTGACTCTGTAAATCGAGCAGGCGTCCCGGCGTGGCGATCACAATGGCGGGATGTTTTCGCAAGGCCTGCTCCTGCGGTTGTTGTCCAACACCACCATACAGCAAGGCCATCCGGAAAGGGAGGGATTTGCCGTAAGCACTGAAATTGTCATAGATCTGGATAGCCAGTTCACGGGTAGGTGCAAGTACGAGGACGCGCACGCCTTTTGCCTGAGCCGAGGTGGCCAGGCGGTGCAGGATGGGCAGGGCGAATGCCGCCGTTTTGCCGGTTCCCGTCTGGGCAAGTGAAAGCACATCACGGCCCTGCATGACCGCAGGAATGGTTTTCTCCTGTACAGGAGTAGGATGCTGATAGCCTTTCTGCCTCAGCGCTTCCAGGATTTCCGGAAGCAGGTTCAATTCATCAAATGTCATTAACGCTTGTGCCGCACCCATGCACAACAGAGCGACATGCCCTGCCGGTGTGCAGCTGGTCCACCTGGTAATTTCTATGGAACCGGAGGTTGCGTGCGGGGGCTCTCTGTCCCCTCAAACGATAGAAATCACGCCGGAATGGGACAAAGGTACGGCTCTGCGAAGCCGAAAGCAAGTGCTATCGCTCTTCCTAACGGAAAATACTGATGCGCTGCACGGATTGCGCATTTCCGGCCCGTAAAGCCACCGTGTACATTCCTGCCTGCAGATGCTCGGCATCCAGCACAATGCGCTGAAGCTGATCGGTGCTGTTCACTTCCTGGCTCAGCATGAGTTGTCCGAGGGTGTTGCGCACTTCCAGCACAGCCGATGTGGCATACGGCAAGGTGAATTCGGCCGTGAATTGTGTCGATGCCGGATTGGGATACAGACGCAAGGGGCCCGCATCACCGGCAGGAAGTTCGTTCACGGGAAGCGCATAGTTCACGGTGAACTGCTGATAGATGTTGTCGCCGAAATCGGAATTGAAGGTCCGGATGATGGCGCCGGTTGCCGCATTCTTCAAGCGGCAGTATCCGGTACCTTGTCCCGTATTGGCCCACCAGCTCAAGCCGTCGTCACCCAAATCGTTCAGGTAAAATGTATAGCAGTCGGTAGGCAGGTTGAGCGTATCGCGGTAAATGGTGTTCGCTGCCAAACCCAGGCGGTTCACAACGAGGTTGCCCTGGCTGTCGCGCAGTGTATAGGATGTATGTGTCCCGTTGTTGTTGGTGCGAACTTCAACAACCAGTGCATTGGTGTATACCGCCGTGTAGTTAAAGGTATTGATCAAGGTATCGTTACCGCTGTACTGGTCGCTTCCTGCGTTGGGATTACTGACAACCGCAATGAATTCGCTGCTGTTCGAGCTAAGCCAGTTGGGCTGGGGAAGCGTCACCTCTGTGCTTTGCATGAAGTCGAGGGTGCCGGTCCATTGGTAGGTCGACATGATGCCGTTGCGTCGGCCATAGGTGATATCCACCGAGGTGAGTGGCGTGGATCCCGTGTTTTGAATTGACACAACAGGTTGGTTGCAGATGGGATTAAGCCGCGTATACTCTACCCGGTTAGTAGGCGCTTTGATGTAATTCAAACGGGCATCGAGGCTGAAATTGGTCGGGCCGTAGGTGATCAGCTGATTGTTGATGCGGTAGCGCGAATCGCCGGTATTGGTTGCGTTTGGCAGGGTATGGTCAAGGGTGATGGTCTGACCCGGAGTGACGTAAGCCGCCAGTTCGTATTCTTTTAAGTCAACCGCTGCCCCCGGGCACCAGCCTGCACGATCGTATACCCAGGTTCCACCTTGAGGATAAATCGAGTTGGTGGCACACTCGCTCCAAACCGCGCGGGAGAAATTGACGCTGTTATTCATCCGCAGGGTATGCACGCGTTGGATGAATTCCCCCTCCTGTCCATGACCGCTCACCGACGAACGGATCTTGTATTGGGCAGCATCCGGCGAGAGGTTGATTTCCCGTGGTTCGAAAAAGGTGTTGGCGAGGATCTGTCCGTAATTGACCTCGCCCCAGGTTCCATTGGGCCAGATGTTCTGCAGGGAGATGACATCGCGCGGGGGAATCCCTTCGATGAACAGGAAGGTGATGTCATTGTCCTCCGAGTTGCGACCTGCGCCTTCCATCGACATGTATTTGTTGCCGCGGAGTACAGGCGCATAATCCGTCACATCAAACGCCCAGGTTTTGCCGTTGAGGCCATCCATGTCGAGGCCGATACCATAAGGGGTGATGAAGTCGATGAGTTCGACTTTGGCGGGCCGCTTTTCATAGTAGAACAGGGTGTCGATCACAATGCTGTCCTGGGCCTGTACAAGCGCCGAGTCGAGCAAGACCCCGGCTTCTGAACTGGTGTATGTGTAGATTCCGGCAGGCCAAACGAAGGCGGTGTCAAGCACAATCAGGTTGTTGGCATTGTCGGTTCCGAATCCGATCACCGAACTTGGTGCAATTAGCGTGGAATCGTAGCTGGGGATGGTCTGCACGCTGGTGGTGTATGTACCGCGATAGAAGGTGGTGTAAGGCCTCTCGGCAAGCGGACTGAAGTTCCTGAAGAGGTCGCGGGCCTTGCGCAGGCGGGGAGTCATGGCGAATTGCGTAGCATCGTAGCCGTTAGGGCCTGCATCATCAAGGATTCCGGATCCGGCGTTTTCCATCGGATAATATACCTGCAGATTGGCATATGCCGGATGTGCAGGGGTAATGTTCGAGAACATGATCTCCTGAATCTGCGATGGACTCAGTTCCGCATTCCACACGGAGAAATCATCCATGCCTCCGTAATACGTGTAGTTGTTGTTGACCGAGCGGCCAAGTTTGAACTGGGCAATGGAAATGGGCCTGACGTTGCCCGTTCCCGAGTGCCAGAGTTGTCCGTTCAGATAAATTTTCATGGACCCGGTCGAGGCGTCCTTGGTCACAGCCCAGTGGTTCCAGCGACCTTCCGTTTCAATCGTCGTGGCGGCTTTGTTGATGCGGTCGTAACCGGTTCCGTCGTTACCGCAGTCCCAGTACACACTTCCGTTTGACCAAGGGAGGTGCAGGTTCAATTGCCGGCGACCTGCAGCATCCACGGCTTCAAAAATGCTTGTGTTGGCAGGGATGAGAGCCGTATCCCCATAACACCAGAAGGCAATGGTGATGGCTCCGGTAATGTTGTTTCCAACAGCAGCCGGAATATCAATGACTGCCGGACCTCCGTTGGTTTCGAGATACGCATCGCTGGCCGTATTCAGCAAGGCGCGGGTGTCACTGGTCTGTTCACCCGCGGTGAGACAAGAGGCCGTACCACTCACACCGGTGTAGATGAATTCGAGCAGGAGGTTTGAAGTGCCATCCCAGTTGAAGGGGGTGTGGAAATTGAAACGCTGCAGTCCGTTCGCCGGGAAATCGGTGTTGAGATAATACACCTCGGTAAATCCATCGGTCACCGGACTCAGGGCATTTAAACTGTCCTGTGCCGTATGGCGTACGCGGATGCGAAGGTTCTGGTACAAAGCACCCGAGCTGCCGAGGTCGATACCAAGTCCGTTGATATCCCCCGCAGTGAAGCCGGATGCTGAAAGTTCAGCGGCAGTCCAGAGGTATTGCATGCGACCCGATGTACTGCCCGTAGCAAAGGGGTGAGTGAGTACCGCAGCTCCGGATCCCGGTGATACAGAGGTCTCACCCGAAACAGCAGTATAGGTCACCTGCTGCTGTTCACTGAAGGTGAGGTTGTATTGGGGTTGGCTGGTGTACTGAAAGGTCGTACCCGAAAAGCCGTTGATCTGATGATCGGAAACAGAACGCGCCACGGAATCGGTCATCGACGAGTCGATGAGGTACGTGTAGCAATTGTAATCCCACTCGCCACATCCGAGATTTCGGTTTGTGGAGGTTGATACGAGTCCGTTTTTACAACGCATGCGGTAAAGCATGATGATTTTCTCATACCGCTTGGTGGTGTCATCCGGAAATTGGAACATCCCACTGCGCGAGGTACTTCCAAAATTGAAGGTTTGCACCACGGTGGTGTCGCCGGAGGCCTTCGCACCAAGTGCGGTTGTAACCAGCAGGACAAGTGATAAGACGAAGATTCGGAACAGGCTGCTCGTTTGCATCGGAATGAGAATGGGAATTTGAAGGGGTTAATTAGTGGTGTTAGTAAAAGTAACGAATCCAATCGGCACAAAAAAGGGAGACCGAATGGCCTCCCTGGAAATGGAAATGGGTCGCCCTTATTGCTTGAGCAGGCGGTATGCGGCCCCTTGGTTCTGCCCGCGCAACTCGAGGGTGTAATATCCCTGGGGCAGTGCGCTGATGTCGAGGGTATGCAGATCGAAGCGATCCAGGAATTGCTCCATTACGCGGCGACCGCTCAGGTCATTGAGGTAGAGCGTGAAGGGTTCGTTCACCCCCTGGGCACGTATGGTCACTTCTCCGCTGGTCACCGTGGGATACACCGAGAACAAAGCGGGATTCAATTCCTCCACACCGATGGCGGCAACGGTGTAACAGGCAGATGTATCGTAGCAGGAACCTTGCAGGACAATGACGGCGTAACTACCGGGAACTGTCGGGTTGAAGGTTTTTGCTGTCGCACCGGATATGGGCGCGAAGTTGTTGTTGCAGTCAACCCATTGGTAATAGGTGCCTGTATGATTGGCGGTGAGGCTGCTACCGTTTTGCGTCACACCGGTGTTTACAGTGAGCGAAAACAGGTTGAGCTGAATGATGGAATCGCAACCGGCGGCGGCCGACAGGGTATCGTAATAGGTGCCGGGAGCTGTAACGTATTGTCCGTTGAAGAGATACAGGCTATCGGGGCAGATGAACTGGGTGACTGTGGTGATGGCTGCCGCTCCGGCAACAAAATTCGATGCAGTGCCATTCATGGCAAATCCGCTCAGGAAACCATTGGTGCCACCCGGAGCCGAGTTGAGCAGGCTCGTAATACCGGCGTTGTTTCCGGCAGCAACTCCCTGGTTGCAGCGGTAATAGAGCTTCAGGCCTGTAGCGCTTGTCGTGTCAATGCCATCAGAAGCAATGCAGGCAAGTTCCGAGGGCTGCAATGCACGGTTCCATAAACTCACTTCATCTACACGACCTGCAAGCCAGTAATTGGTGGTGCCGAAAATCTGATTGCCAATCTGGAAGTCGACAAATGCATTGCTGATGTTACCGCTGGCAGGAACGGAAGCGTTAAGGACTCCATTCTTGTACAGGCTCAGGGTAGTACCATCGTAAGTCATTGCTAAGTGAACCCAGGTGTTCAGGGTGATGACCGGAGCAACAATATCGTAGTTCACGCCGGTGCTGTTGCGGAAGCGGGCTTCTACGGAAGTGGAGGTGAAATGGAGGATGTAGAAATCCGCATCGGTGTTGTTCCGGATTCCCGCAATGCCATCAAAGTTGGGGAACGATGGAGAAGGGTTTGTTGGATACACCCAGGTCGTGAGGGTGATTCCGGTTCCGGAGGTAATTAATCCGGCTCCCCCGCTAACGGTAACCGCATCGTCTATTCCGTCCAGCGCAAGGGCATTGTTTTGTGCCTGTGTTTCTACACTGCTGCACAGAAGCAGCATCGCAAGCAGGCCTTTCAGGTATTGTTTAATCAACATGGTGGTGGTTGGTAGGTATGAATTCAAAAATACAGATTGGAGTGAAGCAAAGGAGCGTTGAAGCCGAAAAAGCACAGACTGAATGCACATAAGGACGCTTGGATTTCAAGCTGCGGCCTACAGCATCAATCTGAGAATACTCAGTCCAACACAAACCGCACTCCCGCCTGCAGCCCCCAGGCCGAATAGCGTTTCTTCAATCCCAATGGTTCACTCACCGAAGAAAGTGCCGTGTTACCGACAGGCAGCAGGAGGAGACTCATTCGCTCACGGATGCGGTAACTGAGCTCGATTGCCGCTCCGGCCTGCATGAAGATGCCGCTGCTTCCCTTGTTGTTCCAATCCGCCAGGCCGGTTTGGTCGGCGCGCAGGTATGAGCCGGAAGAACGCACGATCCAGCCAATTGTGAGGCCGGCACTGAGGCCGATTCCGAACTTACCGATGTGGCGGGTCCAGGCAAGTTCAATGGGAATCTGAATGAGTGTATGCTTCACGCAAGGAAGAGATCCCGCAAGTGTGGTGTCGGGGAGTAATCCGTACAGTGTATCTGTACTGGTCACCAAAACACTGTCGTTTACGATCACATTCGCTGTTTGATAAAACAATATACCGTACACATACGCACTGTCAGTATCCACCAGGGTATAGTTGTAGGGCTGATACACCGAACTGGTCTTGGTGTATTGCTGTCGGGTGTATGGGCTGTAGGAAGATTGTTCTCCCCACTGGCTGATTCCAGCACCCACGCGAACTTCCCAATTGCCCCGTGTATTAAACCACTGCACGCTAAGGTTCGGAGGTATGCAGGGGGTTTCTTCCAACCGCCTGCGATCGATGTAGCCGGGATCGAATTCTCCATGGAAATCGGCACGGGTCTGCAGCATGCCGGCACGTACCAAGAGGCCCGAACTCCGTTGCTTGGCAGGAATCGTCAACACGATCGTGGAATCCGGCGATGCAGCGGTCTGTACAATCCCGACAGCCTCGAGTGAAAAAACAGCTGCTGTATCCATGGGTTCAACACGTGTAGTGGCATCCTCGCATTCATCGCGCATGGTAGCCGGATTGTTTTCACTGTCACCGTAATATGCGTCTTCTGCTGTTTCCGATTGCTGAATGACAACCCGTTTCTGCACGGGTTCTGCGTTTCGCATCGGTTCGCTTGCTTCGGTTCGTGCGGTATGTTGTTGGATGGAGGTGGACGAAAAAGACGGGCGCCTTCGTGTGGTTGGTTTTGGAGCTGTATTGGTGGTGCGATCGATCCCTTGTTCTGTTTTGTTGGTTGTTAACGTAGGTGCGCTACTGTTGGGTGATGTCTGATCCGGTTGTGCTTGTGTGGTTTTGTCGGTTGAACCGGTTTCCAATGCAATCGCCTCCGCATCGGAGGGTGATCTCTTTTGTGCTCGTTCAACGGTGGTAATAGATTGTAACGCCTCGCTCGTGTTTGCAGCGCGTTCCTGAATGACCATCCAGGATGAAATCAAACCGATCAGGAGAAAGAACCAGATCAGAAAACGGCGACGACGCTTGCGACGGAAATGTCCGTCGAGCATGGCCTCCGCTTCCGGCCAGTACTGTCCGGGATCCGGAAAATTAGGGGGTGAAGTACTCATGACAGAATACGTTTTTCATAGGATGAATTCGAGGGCAGGAGCTCCTGCAATTTTTTGCGGGCCTTGAACACATGGGCCTTGGATGTACCAACGCTGATGCCAAGCATACCGGATATTTCTTCGTGGCGATACCCTTCTACGGCAAATAGGTTGAAAACGGTACGGCTTGCCGGTGGAAGGCTCAGCAACGCACGATGCACTAGTTCATGATCGATGTCGAGGGGGTCTTCGTTGATGATGGGATGCTGTTCGTCCGGCGTTTCATCCTGCAGGAGAATGGTTTCACGATACCGTTTCTGTCGCCGGAATTCGTCAATGACGTGATTGACGGCAATGCGGCGCATCCATTGCTCAAAAGGAATGAGCTCGGCCTTGCTCAGGTACGAGCGCATGTTGGTGACCAGCTTCAGAAAAATGAGGTTGAGGGCGGATTTCCGGTCCTCGTCGTTGATGTGATAACGAGAACAGATGGAATACAAAAGAGGAAAGCACATCACGTATAATTCGTGATGCGCCTTCCGGTCATTGTTCCGGCAGTTTTCCAGCAGTGCGCGTGGTGGTTGCATGGTGGCCGGTACAGCGTCCTGTCTGGATGGGACAGGCTCAACTCACGCTGTAATTCGTTATTGCTTCAATACGGGTCGCGTTGTCCGTCGACCCTCTGCGTCGATCAATTCGAGAAGGTACATGCCCGATTGCAAAGCACTCAGGTCAAGCAGGGATTGCACATCGGTGAGCGCCTGATCGAGCACCATTCGTCCATCAACGCTGCGTAGAACACAGCGTGAGCCCGGACCAGGATTTCGGTCGAGACGGATGTTGAGAAGTGCCGTAGTAGGGACAGGATAAACCTGCGCATCTAGCTGCGCCTGGTCGGGTGTACCCGTAAGCTGGTTTGGGGGCAATACATTGAGGAAGAAACCGGCGGTGGCGCCACGGTACACGATGTTCCCGGCCGAATCGACGCTGAGCGTATCGCAATAGGTATCGCTGCAGCCCGATGCATCACTCACGGTGAGGCAGAGGAGATAGGTGCCGGTTGAAGCGTACTGGTGCGATGGATACGCCTGATTGGATGTCGTACCATCACCGAAGTCCCAGTTGAAGCTGAGGTTGATGCCGCTGGCCAGGTTCACCGCAATGATGTTATACGGATTGGTTTGGGTAAACACGAAGAAGGAGTTGCAGTTCACGGGGAACACACTGCCTGTATCAATCAGGATGGAGTCGCAGTAAACCGATGTGCAGTTGCCGTTCAACACCGTTAAACAGACCCCGTACCAGCCCGGATTGCTGTACTGGTGGTTGGGGAATTGCAGAGAACTGCTGTTTCCGTCGCCAAAAGTCCAGTTGTAAGAGGTGAAGGTGTTGGGTGCAAGAACCGATTGGTCGATGAAGTAAGCCTGAAGCCCTACACTGACGCTCACAAAATTCGCCTGGCAACCGGGAGTACCGCCGCCCACTGTGACGGTTTGGCAACCGGTGCAGACCACAGCACCGTTCGTCGTGATGGTGAGGCAGACCTGATAGGTGCCGGGCTGGGTGTACGTATGGACAACCGATGGGCCTGATGCGGTGCTTGTGCTTGTACCATCACCCCATGTCCAATTGTATGTGACATTGTTATATCCGAAGGCCGAAAAGAGAAACGAATTCGGGTTGGCGGGGTTACCTGGAACCCAGGAGAACGAGCAGTTGAAATTACTTTGCACTACAACCGTATCGCAGTAACTGCACACGGTATTTCCGGCTTGGGTCAAGGTCAGGCATACGATATAAACACCGGGTGCGGGGAAAACGTGGGCCACACTGTTACTGGATGAAATGACAGGGCCGCTACCATCGCCGAAATCCCAGTTGTAATTGACGGCCTGAACGGCTGGTGTGGTGAAGGTCATGCCATAGGCAACCCCCTGGATAGGAGAAGCCGAGTAGGTACAATTGACTCCGCCGCCACCCACAGTGAGTACCGTGCATGTTGAACATACTACCGCACCATTGGGGTTGGTTTCGGTCACGCATACGGTATAGGTTCCGGACGCAGCATACTGGTGAGTGGGGAAGGGTTGATTGGACGTGGTACCATCACCAAATGACCAGGTATAGGTATTGAGTAAGCTGGCCGGATTCAGCTGGAAAAAATAGTTGTTGGCTTGTGCAGAATCCGGTATGATGCTGATCTGGCAGTTGGATGTTTGTGGAACCGTTACCATTTGGCAAACAGAATCCACACAACCTGAAGCCGTGGTGATGGTGAGGCACACAAGGTACATGCCGGGAGCATTGTAGGTCATGGTAACGGAGGGCAGATTGCTACCCGTTCCGTTGCCGAAACTCCAGGAATAGGTACTCACAGGCCCTCCACTCACCGCAGGGATGAAGGAGAAGGTGTTCCCCTGCTGGCCATAGGTGAAGTTGGCCTGACATCCCGTGCCGGATACGTAAATACTATCGCAATAGGAACACACTGTGACCCCGTTGGGGTTGATTTCGCTCATGCACACCGTATATGCGCCAGGAGATGCATAGGTGTGGCTTGGAGATGTGCCTGTGCCGGAACTTCCATCACCGAATGACCATTGCAAAGTAGAAGTGCTATAAGCCGGACTACCGCTGAATGTCCAGGCTGTGTTGGTACCCGGGATGGAAGAAGCGGTAAAAAAGCAGTTGTTGGTCTGGAATCCGATCGTGACCGAATCGCAATAGCTGCACACGGTGGCGCCTGAACTGTTGTTCACAATGTTTACGCAGGCCACATAGGTTCCCGGTGCGTTGTACAATGCGGTAACTACACCCATTGGTGCCGATTGCGCGCTGGTACCGTTTCCGAAACTCCAGTAAGCGGTATGTGAAGTAGACGAATAAATGGAGTTTAGCGAAAAGACGACAGCCGATGAACCCGGACTCTGGCTATATGTCCAGCTGCAGGTTTGTGCTGGAACGCAAGGGTAGGGTAAAATACATGTGACACTGTCGTACGTGAAATGGATGTTACCGACAAAGGTGAAGGGGTTGAAGGTCTGTCCCAACGCATTCATCGGCACACTGTACACGGCAGTTGTGTTGGAAATCTGACCGAAAAGGTTCAGGCTTGCAACACCCAATGTATCGCCGTTGGTGCTGGTGATGGCACTGACGTGTGGGTAATTGATGAACGCCTGTGTGCCGGAATACTGGAACTGGATGTCCATTTGCCAGGTGTTGGCAGCGGATGAATCGTAACGCATGTTCTGCACACAAAAATTGGCGCAGGTCACCGGCGGGTTTTGTGCCTGAACGGCGGAGCAGGCCAAGACGAAAACGGCCAGCAGGGACAGAAGGAGTTTTTTATGCATGTGGTTGGGGTTGATTCGTACTTGGGGTTTCAATGTTGATCACGCAATTGGTAGCGATAGGGTTTACTCGAGGCTATATTTTCTAAACCCAAGGTAGAAGGATGGGAAGAAATGAGCAATAGGCAACAGCATTCCTTTCTGACAGGAGCCGTGCGCCGCTCCGGCTTGGATGCCGGGCTCAATTTTTCAGGCCCACTGGCAAATGATGCCGCCCATGAGCATCATCGAAACGACCCAGTAACCGGCATGGATGAAAATGTAGCGGGCACTGCGTTGCTCATACAAGGAGTTCATGCCCACCAAGGGTAATGCCAGGGTGATTCCGGCTAAGAAACCGTGAAGCAGTCCATGCTTGATGGTGCGAAAATTGGTTCCGAAGGCCTCCATGCCCTGTTGTAGCCAGGCCTGGCCCAAGGCAGCTTGCTCGCCCGTTAGCCCTTCCACCAGCGAGTACACCGAATACTGGTGGATGACCATGAACTGGAGCGAGAATGCCATCATGACACAGAATAAGTAGCTGAGCGACAGGATTTTGACCAGGTTGGATGACTTGGCTTTTTCGGGGGTCATGCCCGATTCACGCATCCAGGCTTTGCCGAACAAGGGTCCGTACCACAGGAATCCAAGCGGCATGGGTGCCAGGGCCGCAAGCAGGATCAAGGGGAAATTGATGTTCATGGTAGAGTGTTTTAGGTGGCGAAATCTACGCAAAGTCAAGCATTTAGCCGGAAAGGGAAACCCCTGAGCCCGGGATTTCGTACACATCGGCCGATACACTCCCTTCGATATGAATACACCCAAACGCCCCGGTTTGAATCTCCGTCAAGGTCAACGTCAATCCCTGCGCCAACGCATGGCCTGGATTGCAGCCGGATCCTCTGCTTTGATCCTGGTTCTTGTCGTACTGTTCCAGCAAACCCTGCGGAGTACGGAAACCAAGGCTGCTGTGAGCGGCGATTACCGATCCAAAATCACTGGGCAATGGAAAATGAAATCGACCTGGGAGACCTATACCGGAAGCGCCTGGATCGATGCCGCTACGGCACCCAATTCAGGAAATGGAACCATCACCATTCGAACCGGCCATACCGTTACGGTGAACTCGGCCGAAAACGCCGATCAGATCGAGATCGAAACGGGTGCAACGCTGGATATCACCAGCAATACGTTGACCGTGGCCAATGGCTCCGGTGTTGACATGTTGAACAACGGGACACTACAGGTTGGTTCAACCCTGACTTTGGCCGCAGGTGCATCCGTCGAAAACAATCTGCTCATCACCAATACGAATACCATCACACTCGGAACCGGTGCTGCCATTTCGCACATGACCGGATCCGAATACCGTCACCAGCGCAACGGGGGAAGTATTCCTATCAGTACCTGGAATACGGGCTCCACCTGTAGCATCACTGGTGTAACAACAACACTTCCCACACAACTCGTTCAATCCTACCATCACTTCACCTGGAACAACATTTCTCAAACTGCGACCCTGGGTTTCGGTGCCCCTGTTACGTTCACAGGGAATTTCAACCTCGCATCTACTGGCTCCGGAACACTACAAGCTGGTGGAAACAGGGCGGTGAATGGTCAGTTCAATCAAAGCGGCGGTACGTTTGTGTTCATCCCAAGCGCTTCAACCAATGCGAGTACACTGACCGTTACGGGAAATTGTTCCATCACAGGTGGCTCATTC
Organism: Bacteroidota bacterium; assembly: GCA_046095245.1. Taxonomy (GTDB): domain Bacteria; phylum Bacteroidota; class Bacteroidia; order AKYH767-A; family OLB10; genus JAJTFW01. The sequence continues at coordinate 12,936 of JBJTJB010000117.1, forward strand.
GACCTCAGCGCAGGAAACAGTCGGGGTACACTGCTTGTACTCGGCAATTTCACGCACTCGAACGGATTGCTTCATGAATCAGGACCGCTTGGCGCCGAAGTGCGCTTTGGCGGTGTTGGAAATCAGGTATACATCAGCGGCGGTAACGTCAACAATGCAGTCGATTACCGCGTCGTTGCAGGAAGCCGTTTGGTGATGCATGCGGCTACAACAACGTTCACCGGTTCAGGAACATTCACCCTGGAAAACAATGCGGGGATGCTCATCCGCTCCACTTCGGGAATTGCCCAAACCGCAAATTCCGGACATGTGCTGGTATCGGGCAGTCGTAATTACAGTACTGGTGGCGAGTATGTCTATGCCGGCACCAACACCCAGAACTGCGGGGACGGACTTCCCGCAACCGTGCGCAGGCTCGAATGCAACAATGCCCAGGGCTTGAACCTCATTTCGGATATCACCGTGACCGGCGAACTCGCACTCAGCACCGGAACCATCAATGTGGGGAATCAACTCATCACGTTGGGAACGAGCAATGCCAATCCCGGAACATACACACGCACAAGCGGACATGTAGAGGGGTCCATGCTGCGGTGGTTGCCTGTTAATACCTCTTCGCTGGTCTTTCCACTTGGATTCGGAAACGATTACAGGGGGATGACTGTGCGTTACCAGCAAGCCAACTCGACGGGAGCCCTGCGCGTACGTTTCCACAACGGTTTCCCCGGAACCTATGGTCTTCCTTTGACCGATGCAGGGGATGTCTGCTCTACCATCGCATCGGGCTGGTGGAACGTGAGTGCCGAACTGGGACATCAAACCGGAACTTTCGGGATTGATGTGTGCGGCAATGGATTCAGCGGTATCAGCGATGCATCCACCCTTCACCTTATCCGACGTGATGATGCGACATCAGCCTGGATACTGCAGGGAACGCATTCCGCCTCAACCGGAACGACTTCGCAGCCGATCATCATCCGTGACAATCTGGTACAACCCGGACAATTTGCCGTTTCCTCCGGAGGCGTGAACCCTTTGCCTGTTCACCTGCTCCGCCTTGAATTGAAGGAAGTAGGCGGTGACGCTGTTTTGTCCTGGGCTACGGCCAGCGAAGTGAACACAGATTATTT
>JBJTJB010000118.1:0-4011 GCA_046095245.1 Bacteroidota bacterium
CACTTACTGCCATCCACCACATGAGGTGCAACAATGGCTTCAGTAGGGCAGGCATCGATACATCTGGTGCATGTACCGCAATAATCCTTCATCGGTGGATCCTGTCCGAGCTCGAGGTCAAGGATCAATTCAGCGATGAAATAGAATGAACCTGATTTGGGATGGATTAGGTTGCTGTTTTTACCAACCCAGCCGAGGCCGGAGCGTTTGGCCCAGGCCCTATCCAGAACAGGAGCCGAATCGACAAACACCCTCCCCCCTACTTCGCCGATCTGCTCCCTGATGAGATGCATCAGCGCCTGAAGCTTCTCTTTGATGACAAGATGATAATCGGTTCCGTAGGCGTATTTCGAGATGGCCGGAACGTCGGCCTGCTGCTTGGCTTCAGGATAGTAGTTGTACAAGAGGCTAACTACCGATTTCGCTCCATCCACCAGCAGCCGTGGATCCAGTCGTTTATCGAACCATCGCTCCATGTAAGCCATCTGCCCGTGCATATTGCCGGAAAGCCAGCGCTCAAGTCGCGGAGCCTCTTCCTCCAGAAAACCGGCTTGTGAAAAACCTACATGACTAAAACCCAAACGCAGGGCCTCATCGCGGATCAACGCACGGTGGCGGGCCAGCGCAGCGGCATTCATGGTTCGAAGAGGGTTCCTTTCTGGCTGCGAAATGCCTTGCCAAGATGTCGGTATGCTTTCTCGGTCACCTCACGGCCCCGCGGTGTCCGCATCATGAACCCCTCCATGATCAGGAATGGTTCATAGACTTCTTCGAGCGTACCGGCTTCTTCACCTACGGCTGTACTAAGCGTATTTATACCGACAGGCCCCCCTTTGAACTTATCGATGATGACCGAAAGAATGCGGTTGTCCATTTCGTCAAGTCCGAATTCATCCACATGCAATGCCTGCAACGAATACTTGGCGATTTCCAAATCGATACGCCCGTTCCCTTTGATCTGGGCGAAATCGCGTACCCTTCGCAGCAGGGAATTCGCAATCCGGGGTGTACCACGGCTCCTGCGGGCGATTTCATAAGCGGCAGTCTCATCGATTTCCATACGGAGAATCTCGGAAGCCCTGAGCACGATCAGTGTCAATCGCTTTGCATCGTAGTACTCCAAACGGGATGTGATGCCGAAGCGGGCACGTAACGGGGCCGTCAGTAAGCCCGAGCGGGTGGTTGCACCAACCAGGGTGAAAGGGTTCAGCTTGATCTGTACCGCACGCGCATTGGGGCCGCTCTCGATCATGATATCGATGCGGTAATCTTCCATTGCCGAATAAAGGTATTCTTCTACAACCGGACTCAGACGGTGGATTTCATCGATGAACAATACATCATTGGGCTGCAGGTTGGTAAGCAATCCGGCCAGATCGCCCGGCTTGTCGAGTACAGGTCCTGAAGTAGTGCGAATCGTAGAACCCAGTTCATTGGCCACGATATGTGCAAGGGTGGTCTTACCCAGGCCCGGAGGACCATGGAGTAAAACGTGATCGAGTGCCTCACCCCGCTGCACGGCAGCACGGACAAAAATCCGCAGGTTTTCAACCACGGCATCCTGCCCGGTAAAGTCGCCAAAATCGGAAGGGCGTAATACCTTTTCGATGTCGCGCTCTGCCGAACTCATGTGATCGTTGTGGCTATCGAGGTGTGGTTCGCGCATGGTCTCAAAGGTACTATTTGCCAGAGAAGTAATTACGATTCCGACCAGATCCGTACCACCCGGTCATCTCCAGCAGTGGCCAGTCCTCCATCGGGCAACCAAAGCAGGGCGTTTACAGAGTGGACATGTCCCTTTCCGTCGTTTCCTTCGAGGCGTTGAAGCACCTGAACTGTTTTCGCATCCCAAACCTTGGCTGTCTTGTCGCGGCTTACGGTGGCAAATCGGTCTCCATTCCGGTCGAATGCGATTCCGTATACCGCATAATTGTGTGCTGGAATGGCATCTAGGCACTTCATCGTGGCCCATTCGTAGGTATATAACATGGCATCCCTACCCGCGCAGATAAAGTGCTTCCCGTCGGGAAAAAAAGCGATGGTATTGATCGAGAACTCGGGATTGCACACCTGGATACGATCCCGGACTGTCATACCGTCATTTTCCAGCAGTACGATGCAGCCATCTCCACAGGCAATCACATCACAGGATTGATCGGGATGCCGAACGAGGGTACGGAGTTTTTTTTCGGATAGACGAACCCGTGATATTGCTTCGTGGCTGTCGATACTGTATCTCGAAAGGGTGCCATCGCCGGAAACAAAGGAGATATGACCCTCCTCTTCTCGCGGATAAATCCCGAATACCGGATCTTCATGCGGCTGGAGAAGTCGTTCCTCCGTGCGGGCCTGGAGATTGATCAGATGAATACCCCCTGCGCCCTGACCGACATACAAGGTGCTTCCTATTTGTGCCAATGAATAAACGGCATCCGCCGCACGGGCCAGTAAAACTCCATCCTGATCCGAAGCCCCATCTGGTTTCCAAGCAGCTACAATGCGATCACCGCCAGCCGATCGTAAGGTGTCCGATTCAAGGTCGTAGTCCAGAGCATAAACAGAACCCTGGTGCCCGCTGAGCGAACACCGAAGTGAAAACAAAGGCATGGTGCGAAAGTAATGTGAACGTGCGTGCCGATCGTTTCGGCAGCTTCGTACTTTTAGCGCATGTCGACCGAACAGCGGGAAGTGATGAGAAGTCTGTTACCCGGACTGCTACTCTGCACACTTTTGCTCTGCGTTCATGTTTACCGAACGACCTGCCAGGATAGCTTGATGTGGCTCGGTTTATTCCCCCGGTCAGCAGAACAGGTGCATGGCATACTTACCTTTCCGCTGGTTCATGATGACTGGGAGCATGTGCTTTCAAACACCATCCCGCTCTTTGTGTTGATGGCCCTGCTGCGTTACCATTACGCTACGGTTTGGGTGAGGGTATCCCTGCTGAACTGGATACTGAGTGGAATCTGGCTCTGGCTCGGAGGTAGATCGGCCTTGCACATCGGTGCCAGTGGTTTTGTGTACGGACTCGCCTCATTTCTTTTTTTCAGCGGCTTGTACCGTTGGGGGGAGCGCCGTTCCATGGCCATCAGCCTGGTCGTCGTTTTTCTGTATGGTGGACTGGTTTGGGGATTGTTCCCATTCCTGCGTGAAGTGAGTTGGGAAGGACATCTATTTGGAGGCTTGTCCGGCATCCTATTGGCCTGGACCTACAGAAAACAGCCTCCGCAGCGCCTGGTTTATGAATGGGAATTGGATTCAACGGAGGATGATGTGGAGCCGGAAGAGTACAGCGGGGATGCAGCGACCGATCATGAAGGGCTCCTCTCAGACCTGAAGGCGTCCGACACGGCCCTGCCTGGAATCACACAACCGATCCATTACATTTTTACTCCTAACGAAGTGAAGGATTCCGGAACCGATGCCAATGACTCCCGTGAGCCCTCGGGAAAATGAAAAACACATAGAACCTTCGCTACTTTTACCCAAAGAAGCACATGGAAAAAATTGAACATATCGGTATCGCCGTCCGTTCGCTGGAGCAGGCCAATTTGATTTATGAAAAACTGCTGGGTGTTGCTCCTTACAAATCAGAAGCAGTAGAAACGGAAGGTGTCGTGACGAGTTTTTTCCGTTCGGGTCCGAATAAGATCGAACTACTGGAAGCTAGTAATTCCGAGAGCCCCATTGCAAAATTCATCGAGAAACGGGGTGAGGGCATTCACCACATTGCATTTTCAGTAACGGATATCCATGCAGAAATGGCCAGGCTCCGTGAAGCCGGCTTCACCTTGCTGAACGCGGAACCGAAAATCGGCGCCGACAACAAATGGGTCTGTTTTATTCACCCCCGTGATACAACGGGCGTACTGATCGAGCTCTGCCAGGAGCGCGGTGAGGATTAAAACTATTTAACAACTCATATCATTTGAAATGCCCAAAATTGAAGGGGTGAAATCTGCACATCCGAAGCTAATTGCATTTAGAAACTGCTGGTGGTTTATTGCACCG
>JBJTJB010000119.1:0-2891 GCA_046095245.1 Bacteroidota bacterium
CAATGCATACTGTGGACCGGCGATTGCCTTGATTTTCTCGGCACCCAATACCAGAAGCACCACCTGAACGACAATCAGTAAAAACAGCAATCGGCTGAGGCGAAGTTGTAAGGGACGGTTCTTGTAGAGGAACACCAGGAATACGCTCATCAACAGCACCAGCGCATTGGTGATCAACACCGCCCAGGGACGCAAGTACATGGCGGAGGCATCCTGATTGATCTGATCGACCTGCAAGCCCGAAACCTGGTACACCGTTATACTTCCTTCCTGATGCACTTCGGGAGCAACCGTTAGCACCGGAACCATGAACATGAATACACCGGCAAGGGCAGCCAGCAACAGATAAACCGTTTGAATGCGCTGAATCATACAGCAAAGATGGAGCTTAGATTGTTGATAAAAAACCCGCCTGCCGGGCTGCCGGTTTGCAGGCCTGCACAAAATGCCGTATGTTTGTGTGGCCGAAGGGTTGTTTCGCCGGTTTTTTGAAACGACTACGTGCTTTTAAGCGCTATTTGGCGAATCCCCCTGATTCCTGACTCTTACATCCTGACGCCTTCAGGAAAGTCCATGAAGGTTATCCCAAATCCCACACACTTAGTTGCATGTTTGACATTATCGAGTTAAACGAGAAGCTGTTGCCCGAACTGAAGGAGATTGCCAAGAAGATGCGCATCGACAGTTTAGAAAACCTCAAGAAACAAGACCTGATTTACAAGATCATTGACCACCAGTCCCAGCACCCCGAGCTGAATTTTTCCGAACTGGGCCTGGAAACAGCGGCGAAAGCCGAACCGGCCAAAAAAGGACGTCCGGCCAAGGGCAAGGAAAAGCCCGCCGAAAAAACCGAGCCGACCCCGAAAGTGGCGCAAGCCACCGCAGCCGATGCAGGACTTGGCGACGATGGCAAACCCAAGCGGATGCGCATTATTCCCAACAAGCCCGATGAAATGCAGTCCGACAGCAAAGCAGAACCCGCTCCGGTAGCAGCCACTGCTGAGCCCGTGCAGGCACCGCGTCCGCAACAACACCAGGAGCGTTATCAGCGCCGCGAACAGCAAGGAGATCGCCGTCCGGAACAAGGCGCACACGTTGCACCGGCTGAACACCAACCCCAGGGACAACCCCAGGGTCAACCACAGGGACAACCGCGCGAACGCCACGAGCGGCAGGAGTTTCAGCGTCCCATGCGCGAACACGGCCAGGGATTTCAGGGTAACAACCCGAACCAGGGTCACCCGCGCGACCAGCAGTTTAGGGAGCGCAAGCCCATACAGACCAGCGAACCCGGTTATGACTTCGGTAACAGCATCCTTGCAGAAGGTGTGCTGGAAGTGATGCCGGAGGGCGTCGGGTTCCTGCGCTCATCCGATTACAATTACCTGCCCTCGCCCGACGATGTGTTGGTGACACAGGTGCAGATCAAGCAATACGGATTGAAGGCGGGTGATACCATCCGCTGCTCGGTGAGGGCGCCCAAGGAAGGCGAGAAATACTTCCCCTTGCTCAAAATCGACACCATCAACGGACTCACGCCCGAGGTAGTACGCGACCGTGTGCCCTTCGACTTCCTGACCCCACTCTTCGCCCACGAAAAATTCAACCTGGTGAATGGCATGTCGAATTACTCGACGCGGGTGATGGACATGTTCACGCCGATCGGCAAGGGACAGCGCGGTTTAATTGTAGCACAACCCAAGACCGGTAAGACCGTCTTGTTGAAAGAAGTGGCCAATGCCATTGCGACCAACCACCCTGAGGTGTACCTCATCATATTGCTGATTGACGAACGCCCCGAAGAGGTGACCGACATGGCCCGCAGTGTGAAGGCGGAGGTGATTTCATCCACCTTTGATGAGCCGGCCGACCGCCACGTAAAAATCGCCAACATCGTATTGGAAAAAGCCAAGCGTTTGGTGGAATGCGGACACGATGTATGCATCCTGCTGGACTCCATCACCCGACTTGCGCGGGCATACAACACCGTAGCTCCGGCTTCGGGCAAAGTCTTGTCGGGTGGTGTGGAAGCCAACGCCCTGCAAAAGCCCAAGCGCTTCTTTGGTGCGGCCCGCAAAATTGAAAACGGCGGCTCGCTCACCATCCTGGCCACGGCTCTCATCGACACCGGCTCCAAAATGGACGAAGTGATTTTCGAAGAATTCAAGGGCACCGGCAACATGGAACTGCAGCTCGACCGCAAGCTGGCCAACAAACGCCTATTCCCGGCCATCGACCTGGTTGCATCCAGCACCCGCCGCGACGACCTCCTCCTCGACCGCGAAATGCTTCAGAAGATGTGGATCCTGCGCAATCACCTCGCCGACATGAACCCGCTCGAAGCCATGGAATTCATGCTCGACCGCATGCGCGGCACCAAATCGAACGAAGAGTTTTTGATTTCGATGAATTCCTAACAAACAGCATTTTACGATCCGGTAGTTGAGCTGACTGATCCAGTAGATAAGATAATTACCGGCCCTTCGATTCGCTTGCATCGACTCCGCTCATCACGAGCATGGTCCGGTATATCATAATCCGGTGGCTGAGCCCTGTAGCGTGGCGAAGCCTCTGCTTCAGGGTCGAAGCCCCGGACCAAACGAATAGTGTAATGCATCACCAACCCTTCGTCCAAAACCACAAACCTCAACCCCACTTCCGCACTCCCCCTTCACTGCTAATCCCTTACGCAACGCACAGATAACCCGCTCGTCTTATTGACGTTGAGTACGAATACACTGCTATAGTCGTGATGCAGGTGGCGGCCGTACGCAAAGGTTGACGAGTACTGGGTAGAAGACCACCAGTTGCCGTTGTTGCCAACGTTCAAGTATGTGTAGCCGCGGTAGCCTCCCGGAAGGCCTGTGAACCCGCTGCTGTTGTCGGCACCC
>JBJTJB010000120.1:0-2354 GCA_046095245.1 Bacteroidota bacterium
GGTAATTATACCTTCACTGCTGAGGCGGTTGATGGTGTTGGGGCAATGGCTACATCGCCTCCTCTAACCCTTCAAGTAGCCGCACCTATTGTTCCGGTATTGACCAGCTCCGTTGCATCAGGGCTTTGCCCGGGTACAACAGGCAGTATCCAGTCCTCAGGTGGTGTTTCATACCAATGGAGTACTGGTGCTTCTGCAAGTTCAATCCAGATTCAAGCTGCGGGCACGTATACGGTAACGGCCACAGGTGCCGGTGGATGTACCGGAACATCATCCATACAGATACAGGCCTTGAATGCGCCGCTGGTACAGATCAGTAGCAACTCCGATACCATTTGCTCCGGTTCGCAGGCCGTACTCACGGCAAGCGGCGCCAGCACCTATACCTGGTCTACAGGTGCAGTTTCCTCTACCCTATCGGTTGCGGCCGGAACGTATACAGTTACCGGGACTGCGTCCAACGGCTGTAGCGCAGTTTCTTCAGCGTTAACGATTACCAATTATATGACAATTGTTCCCGTACTAATTCCAGCGGGGACAGTCGTTTTGTTGCAAGGTGAAACGATTCAGGTACAGGCTTCAGGGCTGCAATCCTATCAATGGAATACCGGAAGCACAGGTTCAAGCATTACCATCAGCCAAGCGGGGAGTTATACCGTGAGTGGTGTATCAGCCAATGGATGTACGTCCGGTACGGCTGCTATCCAGGTGAATATCATCACAACCGCGCAATTGATCCAGGCGATGGGCCCAAGTCATTTTTGCGAAGGCGATAGTCTGATCCTTCGATCAGCCGTCAGTACCGGCAACCAATGGAATTTGAACGGAGCACCGGTTGCTGGTGCTACAGCAGACACCTTTATCGTTACAGCTTCGGGTGTGTATACGGTATCGGTTCTTCGCAACGGCCAATCCATCAGCTCAGACCCCATCACCGTTCAGGTTTATCCATCTCCCGCTGTACCTGTTTTGCAGGATACGCTTGTATGCTCCGGATCACCTGCGCTCGTTTCAGTGGATTCATTACCGGGATTCAGTTATACCTGGTACAACATGGCCGATCTCTCCCAGGCCGTTTCAACAACTGCTGCCTGGACGACCCTTCCCTTAACACAAACCACCCAATGGACTGTTACACTGGAGAGTCCGCAAGGATGTATTCTTGAGCAAGCCGCACTCCTGACAACACGTGTTGAAGAAATTCCCCAGCCCGAATTCACCACCCAGGTAAGCTCGGCCGGAGGTGTTTACAGTCTGAACTGCACGTATACGGGTACTGCAGCTTCCATGCTGGAGTGGTCCTTGCTTGATCCGTCCGGCATCGTACAGACATCCACATTGAACAATCCGGTTTTCAATTGCACGGAGGTTGGCCAATACAGCATTACCTGCAGGGCAATTGGAGACGCAGGCTGCTCCGCGGAACGTGTCCGTAGCATGTATGTCGGACCGCTGACAAAGCCCTTTGTTCCAACCACGTTCACCCCCAATGGTGACGGAAGAAACGATGTATTCCGGATGCGGGGCGAGCAGTTCAATGTGATCACGCTGGAGATCATCGATCAGTGGGGGAACCGGGTGTTTGGTGGCGGAACCCAATGGGATGGTCGATGTGCAGATGGATATATCCGAAACGGAACCTATCTCTACCTGTTCCAATATGCCGATGCGGTCAATCAACCCCATGAACTAAGCGGAACCATTACGGTTGTACAGTAACATGAAATTGCGGCTTTTACATAGCTTGATGATTGTGCTGTCCTTTTACAGGGCTACAGCGCAGGATCCGCATTTTACCCAATCAGGTACACTTGGATCATGGTTCAATCCGGCATCCATTGCCCCAACCGAGGAGCCATATCGCCTACAGGCGGTGTACAGGAATCAATGGGCCTCAACAGGTTCTCCTTTCATTACACAAGGCTTCTTTGCCGAGCGCAGACTCAGCGATCATGCACTGGGGGTACACATCGTAAGTACGGGTGCCGGAGCCGGAAGTCTCAAGCAAACCTCAGCAGGCCTTCAATGGTCCTTTACCCGGCAATGGGGAATGCACCGCTTCTCCGGTGGAGTCCATGGCGGATTTATACAACGCAGCCTGGAAACCCGCGGGATGACATTCGATGAGCAGTACGATGCCGATCAGGGCTTTGATACTTCAATACCTGCCGGGGAATCCTTTGACGCACTGCGGGCATTTTCCCCCGATTTCGGTGCGGGTTTCCGTTGGCATGTTCCGGCCGATTCGCGTCGTATACTGAGTCCCTTCGCCGGATTTGGAATGAATCACCTTACCAATAGGCCCGAGCGATTCCTGATCAATTCGCACAACATAGCACAACGCCTTTCGGTGG
>JBJTJB010000121.1:0-9739 GCA_046095245.1 Bacteroidota bacterium
GCCGGCAGATGAGAGTGTATCAAAAATATGCTTACCCTTCTCCGCGAAGGACAAAGAGAGCTGACAACCACGCTGCTGCGATTCAAAAGGCGTAATGACCTCCAGAAGCTTATCATCGCCTTTGGAAGCAAGTACACTTCTGATCACAAAGAGAAGATAGGATGTCAATTCGAGGCTCTTCCTGGCCAACGAAGGCATCGTAGCTTCTTTAAACAACTCCAGCGAAGCCCGAAGCGCTGCCATTTCAAGAATAGGGGCATTGCTCAATTGCCAGGCATCGGCACTGGCAACCGGAATGAACCGATGCGGCATTGTGAACCGTGTGGCAGGATCGTTCCCCCACCAGCCTGCAAAGCGGGGCAAATGCAGATTGTGTACATGTCGCTCGTGGATGAACGCACCACCAACCGTTCCGGGACCTCCATTGAGGTACTTGTAGGAACACCAGGCGGCAAAATCAACGTTCCACTCGTGGAGTTTCAATTCAAGATTTCCGGCGGCATGCGCCAAATCAAAACCCGCATACGCACCTTCGGCGTGAGCAGCGGCGGTGATGGAGGCCATATCAATCACCTGCCCGGTGAAATAATGCACACCTCCAAGCATCACCAACGCAAGTGAGTCACCACATTCTTCAATGGCCTCTAAAATATCCTCGTGACGCAGCGTTTCCTCGCCTTCGCGGGGTTCAAGCTCCACCAAGGCATCATCAGCGCTGAATCCATGCCATTCCACCTGCGACTGCAGGGCATAACGATCGGATGGGAATGCGCCACCTTCACAAATGATCTTGTAGCGCTCGGATGTAGGCCTGTAAAATGAAACAAGCAATAAATGCAGGTTGACTGTGAGGTGATTCATCACCACGGTTTCTGCAGGCAATGCACCAACGACGGAAGCCATGTCATCCATCACGAGTTCGTGGTAGGCAAACCATCCGGTATGGGGCTTAAAATGCCCTTCAACACCAAGCCTTGCCCAATCATTCAGCTCCTCATTGACAAGTTCGGCTGTCCGCTTCGGTTGTAATCCAAGCGAGTTGCCGCAGAAATACACCGTATCGCGACCACTGTGCTGCGGAACATGAAAGGCAGCGCGGAAACGGCGAAGAGAATCTTCACTATCGCGGGCGGCGGCCCATTCGTGGCTGTAATCGAACGAATACATGCTGCGAAAGTATAGGATTGAATTGCTGCAATAAAAAATCGGGCTCCAGTGTGGAGCCCGAAATCAGTTTGTTGATTAGTGTTTCAGATCGTCGGCTGTGTTGCTCTCCGGTGTTTGAGCGTAAGAAACCGTTTGTGGGATGTAATCATCGGGAGCACCGGGCTTACCATAATCGTATGGCCAGCGGTGTACTTCAGGCAAAGCACCAGGCCAGTTGCCGTGGAGGTGTTCAACGGGAGCGGTCCACTCCAGGGTGTTCGACTTCCAGGGGTTCTGCACCGATTTCTTCCCTCTCCAAATGCTGTAGAAGAAGTTGAAAGCGAAAATCAGCTGGGCAAGACCACCAACGATAGCCGCCACGGTGATGATGACGTTGATATCGATGAAGGTACCGAAAGCTTCATAGGCGGTGTTGGAATAGTAACGGCGGGGGACACCACCGAGACCGAGGAAGTGCATCGGAAAAAACACACCGTATACACCGATGATCGTGAACCAGAAATGGATGTTTCCCAAGGTCTTGTTCATCATGCGGCCGTACATGCGCGGGAACCAGTGGTACACACCGGCAAACATCCCGAAGATGGCCGAAGAACCCATCACGATGTGGAAGTGAGCCACAACGAAATACGTATCGTGAATGTTGATGTCGAGCGTGGAATCACCAAGGATGATACCTGTTAATCCACCGGTGATGAAGGTGGACACCAATCCCATTGCAAACATCATTTGCGGGGTGAACTGGATGTTCCCTTTCCACAGGGTTGTAAGGTAGTTGAACACCTTCACGGCAGATGGGATCGCGACCAACAGCGTGGTGAATACGAATACGGATCCCAGGAAAGGATTCATTCCGGTAATGAACATGTGGTGACCCCACACGATGAAGGACAGGAATGCGATTACCAGCATGGATCCGATCATGGCCTTGTAACCGAAAATCGGCTTGCGGGCATTTACAGAAATCACCTCCGATGCCAGACCGAGTGCTGGCAATAAAACAATGTACACTTCCGGGTGACCCAGGAACCAGAACAAGTGCTGATACAACACCGGCGAACCTCCCATGTAATCGAGTGGTGCACCATCGATGAAAATTTCGCTCAAGTAGAAACTCGTTCCGAAACTACGGTCGAACACCAACAGCAGGGCTGCGGCAAGCAGTACAGGGAAAGAAAGCACACCCAGGATCGCTGTGATAAAGAACGCCCACACGGTCAGTGGGAGGCGGGTCATGGTCATTCCTTTGGTGCGAAGGTTCAGCACCGTGGTGATGTAATTGATACCACCCAACAGCGATGAAGCGATAAACAGCACCATGGACACCAGCCAGAGTGTCATACCCAAACCCGAGCCCGGTATGGCTTGCGGCAGCGCACTCAGGGGAGGATAAACCGTCCATCCACCGGAGGCAGGACCTGACTCGACAAAGAGCGAAGAGCACATCACGATGGTTGATGCAAAGAAGAACCAATATGAAAGTGCATTAAGGAAACCCGAAGCCATGTCGCGGGCTCCGACCTGAAGTGGAATCAAAAGGTTGGAGAATGTACCTGATAAACCTCCGGTCAGTACGAAAAACACCATGATGGTGCCGTGCAGCGTGACGAGTGCCAGATAGAAACCGGGATCGAGCTTTCCATCCTTACCCCAGCGGCCGATGATGTCCTCCAGGAAGGGGAACTTGGTATCGGGCCAGGCCAGCTGCATCCGGAAAATCAAAGACATTCCCATGGCCAGGAAGGCCATGATAATGGCGGTGATCAGGAATTGCTTCGAGATCATCTTATGATCCGTGGTGAAGATGTACTTCGAAAAGAAGTTCCCTTCATCATGATCGTGGTCGTGGTCGTGATGACCGTGGTGATGTTCGTCGTGTGCGTGTGCCTCATGGACATCGACTGCACTATGCTGTTTCACTTCCATTTGATTTGTTCTTTCCGGTTTTGAATATACATCGAACGACTGTCAGTTCAATGTCAGATTGCGGCTGCCATGGGTTTTGCAGCGGAATCGGCGGGGGCTGCCGATTCTTTCTGAAACACCAGCTTTTCGCCTTTGAGCCATGCATCATACTCCGCGCGCTCCAGAACACGTACAGGCATTTTCATGTTGTAGTGGGCCACTCCACATACCTTATTGCAGAGCATGATGTACTCGAATTTGGGGTTTCCGGTAATCTCCTTCATCTTGGCCGTGGTGATGGTCGGATTGAAGTGGAAACGGGTGGTCATACCCGGAACGGCATTCATCTGGGCACGGAAATGCGGAAGGTAAACCGAGTGAATGACATCGCGGGAATTGATGACCAGCTCGATTTCCTCACCCACGGGCATCACCAACTCTTTGGCGATCTTATCATCCATTGCAGTCTGATCAGCCGTGTCGACACCCAGAGGATTTGTATCGGAAATGTTACGAAAGAAGGACTTGCCCAACTTGTTGTCCGGACCGGCATAACGCGTGGAGAAATCGAATTGCTTGGCATACACCTGTACCTTCATCCCCTGATCGGCCAGGGCACGGTCGGTGATCTTGTTCCACTCCACCAGCCCTGTGTACAGGAGACCGGCGAGCACAACGGTTGGTACCGCTGTCCAGATGACCTCCAAACGATTGTTATCGTGGAAATAGAACGAGCGACGGTTGCGGTTGTAGCGGTAGCGGAAGGCAAACCAGAACAACAGGAATTGCGTGATGAAAAACACGATGATCAGCACAAGCCAGTTGATGTCCATTAGCTTATCGACATCAACTCCATGTTCTGATGCCGCAACCGGTAGTGTTTTGGGCATCCACTCGATGGCAGTATACACTGATAGGAACAGACCCACCAGCATGAACAGGAGAAAGCCCCAGCTGTTCCAGACGTTGGCCTTGTCTTGCTCATCTTCTTCATTCTCGCCTGATAGGTCAGAGGCCAGCTGCGCAATGTTCGCAATCCGGACCAGCACCAGCACACCGAGTACAATCGCCAGGGTTAACAAGAGGTTCATAGTCGAAGGAGGTATTTGAAAGGGATTTGCTTAAGGTTGATCAAATGGCGTGGTGCAAACTTTCTTCCATCATTGGATGGTTCTTGGCAACAAGAGGCGCCTTGCTAAGGAAATGCTGTGTGATGTATGCGAACAGACCGAGGAATCCGATCAGCGTTCCGATTTCAAGCAGTCCGATGGAACCGAACAAGGCATGGTGAGCATCGTGGCCGGCGGCTGCGTGACCAGCAGCTGCGTGGTGTCCGGCTGTAACCATGGATCCGGGTATTGTCATGATGTAGAAGTCGAGCCAGTGGCCAAAAAAGATCACTACGGACATGAACATCAACAGATACTTCTTCCGCTTGGCATCACGGGTCATGAGCACCAGGAAAGGTGCAATGAAATTGATGAAGAACGCTGCCAGCCAAATACCGCGATAATGATCCTGACGGAGCATGAAATACGTGACTTCTTCAGGGATATTCGAATACCAGATCAGCATGAACTGTGCGAACCACAGGTACGTCCAGAAAATACTGAAAGCGAACATGAACTTACCGATGTCATGCAGGTGGTGCTCCGTCACCTCTTCGAGGTATCCGCGGTGTTTGAGATAGGCAACGATGAATGCGAGCGTCGCAATGCTTGTTACAAACAATCCGGCAAAGGTGTACCAGGCGAACAGGGTGCTGTACCAGTGTGTCTCGATGGACATGATGAAATCCCAGGACATGGTGGATTCCGTTACGGCGAAAAGCACCAGGAAAACCGCGGCCATTTTACCGTTCCGTAAATAAGCAGCAGTGCCTTCACCGGCATCCATGCGGAGGGAGTTGGCACGGAACAAACGAGCGAAATAGGACCAGATTACAAAATAGAGGATCACACGAACCCAGAAGAAAGCAGGGTTCAGGAACCCGGTCTTACCCGCAATGATTTTATCGTAGTTCGGAGAATTGGGGTCTGTGATTCCCTCATCCATCCAGTGGTACAGTGAATGGCCGCCGAATGCAATAATGAGGATCATGATGATTCCTGCAACAGGAATACTCTGTCCCATGGCCTCCAGCGGACGCTTGATGACTGCACTCCACCCTACTTCCGCTACATATTGAACTGCGAGGAAAAAGGTTGCACCGAGTGCCATTCCGAGGAACAGGAAATTATTCCACAACAGGTTGGCCCAGGTCTGCTCGTGGTGTGTCGCAAACTGAACGATAACGGAAAGGAGTCCGATGGCAATCATCACCATCGCCACCAGTTTATTTCGTGAGGTGAATTCGTAGGGGCTGGTACTCGTTACTTCGATAGGTCCGTGGTGTCCCATGTCTCTGCTTTGAAGGATTGATTAAATGTTTGCCTTGACTGAATCCGCTGAGGCGATTGCCAGGGTCTGACCCTGAAGTTTGTGTACGAACATCACAATTTTCCAACGCTCTTCGGGATTGATCTGAGAAGCATGCGCTCCCATCAAGTTGATGCCGTAGGTGATGGTGTGATAGATTTTTCCGTCGGTGAGGTCTTTCATGGATCCACCGCGGCTTGAGTTGCCGGCAGAATAACTTGGAGGAGGAGGAAACTTACCGATGGCCACCAAATTTCCGTCGCCCTGTCCCGCTTCACCGTGGCAGTGCGTACAGAAAATACCGTAGAGGCGCTCCCCTTCAGCCAGATTCGCCTCTGTTAAAGGCAAGGGGTTTCGCACGTCACGGCCTGCTGCTTCGTAGCCTTCGTTTCCATCGGGATATGCGAAGAAGGTGTAACCGCGCGGAATAGACCCTTTGACAGGAGCCTGCATCGTGAGGCTATCCGAGAAGTTCGGGTTTTGGGAATAGACCTCATACGAAGGGGAACGATACATGTCGGGCATGTACTCAAGTCCCGGGTCATTGGGATCCTTGCCACAGGAGGCCATCAGGAAGAGGCCGGTTCCGCACAATGCGGCGAGAATCAGTCGGGGCGTATTCATGGGCAGTGTTTTCTTCAGAATCATTTCTTGGTTTCAAGCGCACCGGCAGCAAGCAGTTCCTTCTCGACATTACCTGCTTCGGAATCATCGTTGATTTGCACGGCCATTACAAAATGATCGTCGGCCATGCGGGGATGAATCACATTGGGCTCAACTCCAGGCAAGAGTTTGCTTCGCAGCAGGAACGTGATGACCATTCCATGAGCAGCACAGAGTACGGTGCTTTCAAACGTCACCGGAATGAAGGCAGGAAGGTTTTTATAAAATGCAAAGCTGGGTTTACCACCGATGTCCATGGGCCAGTCGAAGATGTTCATGTAGTACATCATCAGCAATGCAAGGCTACAGCCGGTCATGCCATACAAGAAACAGGTGATGGAAATCCGCGTCCGGGCAAGACCAAGCGCGTGATCAAGGCCGTGGATCGGGAACGGAGAAATGACGTCCTTCACACGGAGTCCCTTCTTACGCAAAACCGGAATGGCGTTCATGACCACATCGTCATCGTTGAAGATGCCGTAAACGAACTTTTTAGGATGTGCACTCATAGTGTTGGTGTGCGGTTGAATCAGTGATGTTGTTTCCTCTTCGCGCCCTCGGAGGAAGATTTGATGATGGTCTTCAATTCGCTCATCGCAATTACCGGGAATACCCGGGCGAAAATGAGGAAGCAGGTGAAGAACAGTCCCAATGAGCCGATGAAGATGCCGGCTTCGACCCAGGTCGGTGAATACATGGTCCAGCTGGAGGGCAGATAATCACGGTGCAGCGAAGTCACGATGATTACGAAACGCTCGAACCACATACCGATGTTCACGAAGATGGAGATGATGAACGTGGCGAAAACACTTTCACGAAGGGTCTTGGACCAGAAGAGCTGCGGCGTGATTACGTTGCAGGTCATCATGCTCCAGTAGGCCCACCAATATGGACCGGTTGCCCGGTTGATGAATGCGTACTGTTCGTATTCTACACCAGAGTACCAGGCGATGAAAAACTCCGTGATGTATGCAATGCCTACAATCGAACCGGTGATCAGGATGATCCTGTTCATCATGTCGATGTGGTAAATGGTGATGTAGTCCTCCAGATTCAGGACTTTGCGTACAATGATCAACAGGGTTTGCACCATGGCAAAGCCCGAGAAGATTGCACCTGCTACGAAGTAAGGAGGGAAAATGGTGGTGTGCCAGCCGGGTACAACCGATGTGGCGAAGTCCATAGATACCACGGAGTGCACGGACAGTACCAGAGGTGTGGAAAGTCCGGCAAGTACGAGCGAAACTTCCTCGAAGCGCTGCCAGTTCTTTGCGGTACCGACCCACCCGAAAGACAGGATCGTGTAAATACGTTTCCTCCACTTGGTGTTGGCACGGTCACGGATTACCGCAAAATCGGGAATGAGTCCGGAATACCAGAATACAAGCGACACGGTGAAATAGGTCGAGATTGCGAATACGTCCCATACCAGCGGTGAGTTGAAGTTGACCCAGAGGGATCCGAACTGGTTGGGCAAGGGCAAGGGCCAGTAAGCAACCCACGGACGACCCATGTGCGATACAATGAAGCTGGCTGCACAGATTACAGCAAAAATGGTCATAGCCTCGGCAGAACGGTTGATGGACAAGCGCCACTTCTGACGGAACAGCAGCAGGATCGCTGAAATCAGGGTTCCGGCGTGGCCGATACCAACCCACCAAACGAAGTTGGTGATGTCCCATGCCCAACCGACTGTTTTGTTAAGTCCCCAAACACCGAGTCCGGTTGCAATGGTGTAGGATACGGCAATGACCCACCACAAAAAAGCGGCGAGTGATACGGAGAAGGCGAGCCACCACCACTTGTTGGCTTTCGATTCCACGGGCCTGCAGACATCTTCTGTGATGTCGTGCCAAGTCTTATCTCCCAGGATCAGTGGCGGGCGGAGTTCCGATTCTTTATGCATAGGGTTGCTGATGCTAAGTTGAAAGTGGATTTAATCAGGCGTGTGAGTGTCCTGCTTCGCCTTCACGGTTCCACACCTTGGTTTGGTAGAATACGGAAGGCTTGGTGTTGATGGAGGCCAACAGGTGGTAAGTGCGGCCGTCGTTGAACAATGCGTTGATTTCACTCTTCGCATCGTTGAAGTCACCGAATACAATGGCGTTGGTAGGACAACCTTGCTGACAAGCGGTCTTGATTTCACCGTCGGCAGGACGGCGACCGGCTTTCTTGGCTTCAAGTCGACCGTACTGAATACGCTGTACGCACATCGAACACTTCTCCATAACCCCGCGGGAACGGACGGTCACGTCAGGATTGAGGACCATCTTACCCAGGTTGTCCTGCATGTTGTAAGGGAACTGTTCGTTGTCGCTGTACTTGAACCAGTTGTATCGGCGCACTTTGTACGGACAGTTGTTGGCGCAGTAACGGGTACCGACACAACGGTTATACGCCATCATGTTAAGACCATCGGAACTGTGTGTGGTAGCAGCAACCGGACACACCGTTTCGCAAGGTGCATGGTTACAATGCTGACACATCACCGGCTGGAACATGACCTGAGGATTGTCAGCAGCCGGCACTTCCATTTCGCCATACATGTCGAGCTTACCAAGACCTTTCGCCTCGGCATTCGCCTTGGTGGTGTCGGATGTATAGTAACGGTCGATGCGGATCCAGTGCATTTCACGGGCGCGACCGATTTCGTCTTTTCCGACAACCGGAACGTTGTTCTCGGCATTGCAGGCTACAACACAGGCACCACATCCGATACAGGCATTGAGATCGATACCAAGACCCCAGCTGTGGTTGGGACGCTCGAAGCCGGGTTCCTTTTCGGTTGCCCAGAGATCAAGTTCAGCGGGTGTTTTGGGTCCATCGTGCGAAGCGATCAACTCGGGGTGATTGCCTGCCTTGGGATCCTTCAACCAGGCTGCCAAGGAGGTTTCCTTCACGATTTCACGACCCATCATGGTGTGGTGGGTCTGGGTGGAAGCCAGTTTATAATCGTCCTCGACCGTTTTGGTGATTTTAACGCCGGAGGCGTGATATACAATGCTTCCGTCTTTAATCGATGCGAGAGGATAGGCATTGAATCCTACATTATTGCCAGCAAAGCACGCTTAGGTACGACCATAGACTACTGCTGCGGCAATGGATTAATCCGCCATGGCAGGCTGCAAGAGAACCGGTCCTTTGACCGTCGCATTACCGACCGTCACCTGGATCATGTTGCCCTGCCTCCATCCCATTTTCTCGGCATAGGAAGGAAGAACTGCGAAGTAGTTGTCCCAACACACTTTGGTAATCGGGTCGGGAAGCTCATGCAACCAGGGGTTGTTCCCCTGATTTCCATTGGCAAGACATGTCTTTTCGTACAACACGATTTCAGGACCGGACGCAGGCTTGGTGATAGCTGCCGCAGCGGCAGAAACATCGCCAATGAAGGTGGATGATCCACCCATGAAGAATGAAGCCTGGAATACACCATCGCGCAGCGACTGATTCCAAAATGCCTGCGAAGAAGAGATTCCGCTCTGCTGACCGAAGAAAGAAGACTTCCAGTTATCGGTCAGGTAGGAATAATAGTCAGTAGAGAACCCGGCCCAGCGTAGAAGGCTTTCGGGAGCCTGGCGTGTGT
>JBJTJB010000122.1:0-2505 GCA_046095245.1 Bacteroidota bacterium
GAGTGGGAACCACGTGCGTTGTTGTGAACTTCCCCACATCCGGGTTCAATCAGAGTTTTGTTTCGGTGCAGGGCTTTAATGCCTGCGGAAACGGAGCACTCCGGGCCCTTGCCGTTTCGGGTGTTCCTGCTATACCGGGAGCGGTGAGCGGACCCACCCAGGTTTGTCCCAACAGCACCAATGTACTGTACGAGGTTCCTGCTTTGAGTGGAGCCAGTTCATACACCTGGACTGCGCCTGCAGGATCAACCATTGCCTCCGGCCAGGGGAATCGCACGGTTTTCCTGAACTATGGTCCTACCTCCGGAACCAACCTCACCCTGACTGTTGTGGCATCCAATGCCTGTGGTACCGGTTCTCTCCGCACGCTGGGAGGAATTGCGGTAAGTACGGCCTATTGCTCACGCGTTGCAGCCATAACCGGAACTCAGGTGAAAGGCTTGTCGGTTTATCCGAATCCGGCCACCGACCGGATTGTGGTGTCGTTTGAAGCCGATGCGGAACAGGAGGCACAGGTTCTGATTACCGACTTGCTGGGCCGAAGGGTGTACGGCAAGCGGACTGAGAGCATTGGGGGCATCAACCGACAGGATGTGGATGTCAGTCAACTTCAAGCGGGAACGTACCAGTTGACAGTCATAAGCGGAGATGCCGTGTCCGTTCAGACCATTGTCATTGAATAAGGGACACATATTATATACCTGATGGATAGGAAGTCCCGGCCAGCAACCGGGACTTCCTATTTTCCTGTAACACCTGTAACACACGGCGGGCAACACCTGGGGTAGTTTTGTGGCCGATCAAATCCGCAAAAACCATGTTGAACGCCTTAAAGAACCTCCTGGGGTTATCCCAGGGGCCAACTGTTAAAGAACTCCTCGCAGAAGGGGCCCTGATTCTCGATGTACGGAGTCCCGGGGAATTTGCGGGTGGGCATGTCCCGGGAGCCACGAACATTCCGCTGGATCGTCTCGCCTCGGGAATTAGCCAGCTTAATGCCAAGGACCAGGCCATCGTAACCTGTTGCGCTTCAGGCATGCGGAGTGCTTCAGCCGTTGCCATCCTTCGATCGGCAGGCTTTTCGAGGGTCGCCAACGGAGGCTCATGGAGGGCGGTCATGGCCCAAATGGGTAAATAAAGAACCCGGCCCATGCATGAGTATGCACCTAAAAAAGGGGATTGGCCGGCTTATTAACAAGAGGCTATTTACTCCCCTTGAAAAATCTTTTTGCAGGTTGTAAGGTTTCTGTTTAACTTGTTGCGCAAATTCTAGCGGGGCTCAAACCGCGGGGATTGTTTCTATCGCAATATCAACCCAAACAATACCATGAAAAACACCTTCACTTTATTTCGTGTGCTGTGCGTAGCGCTGCTTTCAGCGTTGTTGCCCGGTAGCGGATTGGCGCAGGCACCTACGTGTGCGCTGCTGATTACCAACGATGCCCAGGTGGCGCCGAACGAATACCAGTTCGACGTTTACCTGATCAGTACAGGCGCCTCGACCTTTGAAATGGCCGGCCATCAGCTGGGCTTTAATTACAATTCCGCCATCAAAAACGGCGGAACCATGACAGCCTCATGGGTGGCCGGTTCTACACAGTTGACCAACCCGGCTCAATTGCAGGCCACCATCAACACCACCAACAACCCCTCACAGATGCGTATTGCATCTCCGGCAGCTCCCGGAGCAGGCAATGGATCCATCATCGCTACCGGGGTTCTAAGTCCATTCTCCGGTGGTACGCGTATCGGTCGCTTAAGGATGATCAACTCAATTCCTTTTGCGGTCCTCCAGCCCAACATCAGTATCAGCGTTCTCTCAAGTACCTCCAGTACCCGATCCGGTGTGAATGTGTACTTCAATCTTACCAATTTGCCTTTATGTATTAATGGTGTAGTGGGTAATCCTGCGGCCAACTGCATTGGTACCATCACCATGAACAACACGCTCAGCAACCCCGTGCTGAACACCCCTTCCTGTACTTCACCGACTTTGTCGGCATCTGTGAGCAACGCAACCTGTTTGGGTCTCTCAAATGGTGCTATCGATTTAACTACAACCGGTGGTTCGCCTACGCCCTTTACCTATTTATGGAGCAATGGTGCTACAACCCAAGATCTGAGCGGACTTGCCGCAGGAACCTACACGGTAACTGTTACGACCAACACTGGAGGCTGTACTGCCTCGGCATCCTACACAGTAAACGACGGCCCTTCACCCCAGAACTCCTTCACCAGCATCAGTGCCTGTGGCTCTTACACGTGGGCGATCAATGGTACAACGTATACGCAATCAGGACTCTACTTTAACACGGGATCCTGTGGTACCGATAGTTTAAATTTGACTATCACGCCTTCCACCAGCAACACCACTACCGCTTCTGCCTGTGACAGCTACACCTGGTCTGTAAATGGTCAGACGTATACGCAAAGCGGCAGCTACACTTCGGTTACCGGTTGCAGCACGGAAATCCTTTCATTGACCATTACGCCTTCTACCAGCAA
>JBJTJB010000123.1:0-1538 GCA_046095245.1 Bacteroidota bacterium
GCCAAACCGGTTGTGGAAGCACCATACAATGGCTACCTACACAACCCGGGATTGGAACTCCTTCCGATATGACGTTGTGCGGATAATCATAAGCCCAGGCCCAGTCAGGGAGCCAGTTGAGTATCGATGGTTTTTGAGCCAGATTAACCACACCCCAGTCACCATCGCCCGAAATCTGGCACCCCAACCTACCGGTACCATAGGCAAGCATTAGTCCGGGAGCCGTTGCATCGGCAAGGATCAACGGGTGCATACCGCGTTTCCAACCGTAACGCATTACCGCAATGCAACCAACGATGAGTCCGCCGTACATCGTCAAACCGCTAAAGGAAACCAATGCATGCAGCGGATCTGCCAGCAACTCATCCAGATTCTCGAGATTATGAAACAACTTGGCACCAATGATTCCGCTTAAGGCAGCAACAAGTGTAAGATTGGATACGGTTTGGTATGGGTGGAGATATTCTATGACCCTTCGTGGCTCTGAAAGCTTCTCCTTCTCTTTTTCCCTGTAATTTAAAAAGGCCATCAAAGACCCAACAAGCAAGCCACCAATCAGATTACCCTCAACTGAGAGCAATACACCCTGTGTATCCTCCACGAAGCGACTATAGTTCGAAAAAGCGTAAATCAGTTTATACCCTATTAGAAATCCGGTTGCGAAGGACCAGGCCAGTTCAGCGATTCCAGCAGGACGGCCGACCTCGCGTTCGGTGCGGATCTTACCCAGAAGACCCAGTTTCTCCTTACGCTTCAATTCAAGTTGCAACGTATATGCAGCTGCCAGGAATGAAATAGCCAGCATGAACCCGAAACTCTGAATCGGCAATGGAACACCAAGACCGAACAGGTCGTATAGCAAATCGGATAGGGTTGGATACATACGGATTGTCAGGAATACACTGGGGTTTCGACAAGCTGGACCGGCGTGATTTCCAGCAAACCATCCGAGGCGAACTGACCCAGCTGACAGGTCACAATCTTACCCTGCAATTCAGGGGAGAAAGCATATTTAACCCGGATGTAATTGGGTGTATATCCGAAAAGGAAACCATCACGCACCTCCTCTTCAAACAGAACATCCTGGATGGTCCCGATGGAGGCTACAGCGAAATCATGCGATTTCTTGGCGGAAAGATTCCTTAGAATCCGGTTGCGTTCTTTGCGTACGGACCCTTCAACGCGACCAGCGAGTTCGACAGCAGTGGTATTGTCCCGTTCCGAGTATGTGAATACATGCAGGTAGCTAACCGGTATCCGATGCAGAAAATCCACCGTGTCCTGAAAGTCTGAATCTGTTTCACCTGGGAATCCGACAATCACATCAACTCCTATGGCTGCGTGGGGCATCCGAGAACGGATCAACTCAACTTTCTCCTCGTACAATGCACTTTTATACCTTCTGCGCATCCGAGAGAGAATACGATCGGATCCACTTTGTATCGGCATGTGGAAATGGGGCATCCAACGGCCAGAGGATGCCATGACCTCTATGACTTCTGCGGTAAGCAGATTGGGTTCAATGGAAGAGATCCGTA
>JBJTJB010000124.1:0-2836 GCA_046095245.1 Bacteroidota bacterium
CAAGGCAGAAACGTGAAATCATCCTCAGCCGGAAGGTCATCTATGTTTTCCGGAAGGAAATCGGCTGGTACTTCCTGAAGGGCCGCTCTGGCCTGCTCATCACCACACAGGGCCGCAACGAGCGGGTGTGCATAGGTATGCTCCCGAAAGGCTTCAAGGTCTTGTACAAGGCCAAGCTTTTGAAAAGAGAAGTTAGAGATCCATCCCCCATCTTCGAATTGCATTCCGGACACAGCAGTGCCTCTTGCCTTTAAGGTTTCAAGTACACCCTCCACTGCTTTTTTCCAGCCCTCGTTTGAGGCATCCGGATCCAGTGTTTCAAGCAACGGTTCGATGTCGGACAAATCAATCCCCAGTTCGCGATTCCAATAAACCGCCAATGGTCGGTTAAGTTCAACCTCTCCCTCAAGTTGTAGTTTAAATTCCCGTCCGGCACCTTCCGATTTGCGTAACTCAATGCGAGGAGCAAAGCGGGTGCACAGAAATCCTTACCGCCATCACCGGCCGGCCAGCGAAAAAGGCCTCGCGCCAGGTAAAGTGTTTTTATACTGCGCTCTTCCTCGTTGCTTTTAGACCTGCGCGCAATCTGTTTCAGCGAGGACAACGTTTTCTTTTCGCCCTCCTCTTTCATTAAGTTGTTCGGATTAAGCGACTCAAGACGCATCAATCGCTCAAGTGCATCGCTTCCGAGCCGGTCAAGCGGAAATACACGCTCGGTTGGTTCGGGTGCGAAAAAGAGGAGGTTGTTCCGCCGGGTCGTGTCGATCAGGCGTGCAATCCAGGATTGACGGTTTTTGTCAATTAAGGTTTTAGAGAAGGTCATGGCGGTGCGCCCAAAAGATACACGCTCCAGCCGCTCACCAAACCTGTTTTTCCCGTCTTTTTTTGACAACCCTCCACACAATCACCAAGGCTACACCCCCGGCAGCGATTAGCCAGTAGGGCCACAGCAGGTCGTTCCGGCTCAGCGATAGCGCCTGGTCAGTTCCGGTAAGGACCAACCCGGCCCAGAAAAACGGATTTGCAGCTTCGGGAGATGCACAGGTTAAGCGGTAGTGTTTCCGCGCCGATCGAAGGGCTTCGGCTGTTCCCTGGCCCATCGATAGTGCTTCGTAGAAACGCGCAAGAAGCGCAGCTGTAGATTTGTCATCGACCCGCCAAAGGGTGCCAACAGTCGATGCTGCTCCGGCAAAAAGCAAACTTCGCGTAAAGGTTCTGGACCCTTCGGCATACTGTTCTTTACCAGCCGCTGTTTCGCAGGCGGCTACTACCACAAGGGTAGCCCGCACGCGAACACCCAACAGTTGGTGCAGGAATAGGCGCTCTTCGCCGTTGGCGCCTTGAAAAATCAGTGAACTTGCGTCGGCATCATCCGGATTCACATGGGCATGACTGGCAAGGTGAACAATGTTGTGTTCGCCCAGTGCACTCAGGAATTGTGATGTGGTAGCCCTTGAGCCCGAAAACCATGTTCCGGCA
The DNA here is from genome assembly GCA_046095245.1 of Bacteroidota bacterium. GTDB lineage: Bacteria > Bacteroidota > Bacteroidia > AKYH767-A > OLB10 > JAJTFW01. Next base: position 1,480 of record JBJTJB010000124.1, read on the forward strand.
TACCGTTGTTGCAGCGTTTTTGCATTGCGTTCCGAAAACACAAGTGCCGAGTGGGAATCGAATCCCGGCGTAAAAATGTTCAGCCGGGTGGGCGAATGGGTTGTTGTTTTGTGTTGAACCAGTTGTGTTGCACTCAGTGTGTAGCGGATGGTGTATTGGTCCATCAGATAGGGCAGTGTTGTAAAATCACACTTAACCCCGGGCTGCTTGTTCACCAGGGCGTCGAATGGAATATCACTGTAAACCCCGTTCACCGATAAGATAAGTTCTGTGATACCCGAATCTAGCCGTCCCAACACAGGTTGTAGGCTTTTTTCATAAATCCCTGCCGCCGCTTGCGCGTAATCGAAGGCCCGGTTGTTCCGCATCGCTTCGAACAAGGCGGTTCGTAATGTGTCTATGGATCGGGGTTGTGGCAATTCAACCAACACACAGCGCTTATGGGTGACCGCCAGTGCAAAACTTCGTCCTTTCCAGGCTACAGAATGCCCCACCAGGGCAATGTATGCACTGTGGGGTTTCAGGACTCTTTGTATTGAATCAAGCGGCGTACAGGTTCTGTACAGGCTCAAGCCGCTGTTCGAGTAAACAACACCTTTCCCGGAATTGTGCTGGCGGACGATTTGTTCTGCAAAGTCGTTGTTTCGACCCCGTTCAATCGCATTGAACACCTGCTCCAGGCAGCGTTTGTTACCCGTGTACTTGTACAGATCATAACCGGTCTCGACCGACTCTTCAAAAAGCGCGTTAACCCAGATCCAAATGGTATTCCCCGATGAGGTACTTGAAAATTGCGATACGATTTCATCCCAAACCGACAAGCGGTACAGATTGGCCCGATGTGCAGCATCCAGGTACCGGACTTCTCCCGTCTTCGAATGGAGTTTCTGCGCCAGATAGTTGTATTGGGTCAGAATAACATTCAATTGGTATGGAAATACAACCTTACAGCCTTCAGGCAACGAGAACCCATCCCCGGGCGTATAGCCTCGAACGGCCGCCTTCATGGCCTTCTGGTATTCCTGCAAACCCTGTTTCATCCGGACAGTGTCGGGGTGAATATCAAACATAAGTGCCCGCGTGTAATAACTCACAGCGACCGAACGGTGTACGGATCCGAACAAAGCCTCCTTGACAGCGATTGATTTGTCGTAATAAGCTATACCGGTTCGCCAGCATATTTCCCCTTGCTGTTTACCCAGGGCAAATTCTTCCTGCAACAAATCATTGTAGGTGTTTGCCATGCCCTGATATACAGCAGCCTCTTCGGCTGATGGTTTAATGTACAACCGCTTGACTACTCCCTGGGCCTGCGTGTAAAGGGTCCTGACGGAATCATATTGTTGCATGCGGGCCC
>JBJTJB010000125.1:0-3056 GCA_046095245.1 Bacteroidota bacterium
CTATTATGCCGCATCACGTTTATGGGTCGACGCAGTGATTGATCCGCTGGATACACGGAAATGGATCAGCATGGGAATCCAGGCCGCAAACCATGCACCCATCGAAAAGCAATTCAATGTCGGTATCATTCAAACCTGAAAAGCGTGGCGGGTATCTATTCATTTGAGGGCTTTATTCCCGTCATCCACGAATCTTCGTTCGTGCACCCGCTTGCCACCATCACGGGCAATGTGATCATCGGACGGAACGTGTACATCGGTCCCGGCGCTGCACTGCGGGGGGATTGGGGCGGCATCGTCATTGAGGATGGATGCAATGTGCAGGAGAATTGTACCGTGCACATGTTTCCGGGCATAATGGTCGTCCTGCAGGCCGGAGCGCATGTTGGTCATGGAGCGATCATTCATGGTGCCAATATCGGACGCAATGCACTCATCGGAATGAATGCGGTGGTGATGGATCGGGTAACAGTCGGGGAGGAGTCGATCGTTGGAGCATTGTGCTTTGTGCCCGAGGGTATGGATATTCCGAGACGAAAAGTCGTTGTCGGAAACCCCGCAAAAATCGTGAAGGATGTGACCGACGAGATGGTGGCCTGGAAAACGGCCGGCACTGCACTCTATCAGGACTTGCCTGCCCGTTTGTTTGCCGGACTTGAACCCTGTGAACCCCTGCGGGAAATTCCAGCCGATCGTAAGGTTCAAGAGGGTGGATATTCCACCTGGAATACAACCCGAAATACAGACCAATGAGCGTGTTCAAGCGATTGCTGATCGTCCTTCTCTTCCTGACGGGATTCAGTTCCTCCGCGCAGGTTCCTGTGTTGCTGCGTGTTTTATCTGCAGAACAAATCGACACGCTCGGTTTTGATGTGGTGAAAGAACTCAGCAGGATCGCCTACCAGGAAATACGCAGTGGCCGAGCGGCACTTTGGAATACGGCAAACAAGGAGATTCGCATTTTACCGCAAAGTCTGGAGGCGATTGAGCGAAGCTCCGGCACGCGCTTCGAGGACCAGGAGCGCATTTTCATCTATGAATTCTGGACCCGTACGGCTTCGGGTATCATGACCAATACTACGGGTTTCCTGTTCAGCAACCGCAACCGGTTCGGGGAAGACGTTGAATACGGTTTCGTTGAGTGCAGCGAATTGAAATCAACCCTGATCAGTGAACCCGTTAGGGTGAATGTAAATGGTGATGTCCGCTTGAGTTTGTGGACCGTGCTACAACAGAAACGTTACCGATACAATCTTCTTCAATTCGCCGGTAAAGTGATCGATAACACAACCGACTCCAGGCAGGTCATGAACAATTTCATCGGCGCTCTCCCATTCAATCCCGAAACGGATCCCATTTCCCCTGTGATGTGCAAGGACCTGGAGTGGACATTAGGCTACATTCGAAATCCGGAAGGGGATAAGTCCAAGTCGGGTAACGCACTGCTGAAGTCACTTGAACAGTGGTTGCGAACCCAGGAAGATCTTTTTGTTTCCTTGGGAGGGTATGATGTGCTTAACCGACAGGCCCGTTCAACCTGGTCCGTGAACCGGATCGATGTGCGGGAGCGCTGGAGTAAATCGCCCGCCGGACAATTTTCTGAAATCATATCGCTGCGTATTTTCATCAACGACTCGGCTTTGAATACCCTTTCGAGGGAGGCCTTGAACGAAGCGGCCATCACCTTGAATGAACAGGCTTTTGAAGCCATTATCTCCCGACATGAATTCGCATACATCATAAGGAACATCAATGGTGTTTCCATCCAGCGAAGCGAATCCTTTCTCTACCAAAAAGCACTTGAGCAGGCCGAATGGAACAAGATCAGTGATTTTGTCAAGGAGATGTAAACCCAGAGACAGACTATAAAAACCATGAATCCAATAAAGTTCGGAACCGACGGCTGGCGTGCAATCATTGCCGATGAATTCACCGTTCACAATGTGGCCCGTGTGGCCGAGGGAACAGCCATTTGGCTTAAAAAACAAAAAGCGAATCCTGAAATCGTCTTGGGGCACGACTGCCGTTTTGGTGGTCGTCTGTTTTGTGAAACCATCGCCCGGGTCATGGCTAAGCATGGCATAGTTACGCATCTTGCCCCTGATTTCGTGAGTACCCCCATGATTTCTCTTGGTGCTGTCAGTTTGGGAAAAGACCTTGGAATCATCATTACGGCCAGCCATAACCCACCATCATACAACGGGTTTAAGCTGAAAGGTCCGTATGGTGGTCCCCTGATCCCGGCGCATGTCGCCGAAATAGAAGCGCTGATTCCGGATACATCGAGTGTAGATTATGCCTCCGTTGACTTGGATTCACTGGAGCAATCGGGGATGCTGCACGTCGTGGATCTGGAAACGATGTACTGCGATCAGGTCAGGAAATCCTTCGATCTGGATGCGATCCGCAATTCAGGCCTGAGGTTGGGCTATGATGCCATGTATGGCGCCGGTCAGCATGTGATGCGTCGTCTTTTGCCTGAACTGACATTCCTGCATTGCGATTACAATCCCTCGTTTAAAGGCCAGGCTCCCGAACCTATCCACAAGAACCTTCAGGAGTTCAGTGAGTTGATCCGTACCTCCGGAAAGATCGATTCCGGACTTGTAACGGATGGCGATGCCGACAGGCTTGGATTTTATGACAACCAGGGACGGTTCATCGACTCCCACCACATCATCCTCCTGCTGATTCATTACCTCTTTGCATACAAAGGCTGGAAAGGAAAAGTCTGTACAGCATTCTCAACGACACCACGCGTTGAGGCACTTTGCCGTCACTACGGAATCGAAATCCAAACCGTTAAAATCGGATTCAAATACATCGCTGAAATCATGCTGAAGGAGGATATCCTCCTCGGTGGTGAGGAGTCGGGCGGTATTGCCATCAAGGGGCATATTCCCGAACGTGACGGGATATGGAACGGACTTACGCTTTGGGAGTTCATGGCCAAGAGTGGTAAGACCCTCAATGACCTGATCGCAGAGGTGTATGCAATCGTCGGTGAGTTTGCCTTCGAGCGAAATGATCTGCACATCGCGGAAGCTGTCAAGCAA
>JBJTJB010000126.1:0-1678 GCA_046095245.1 Bacteroidota bacterium
GTTCTTCGGTTGCTTCAGGAAGGGCAGGTTTATCGCTTTCACCGGCTTCGCCCTCTTCGTTCTCATCGAGAATCATTCCCGCCTGAGACAAAATCGATTCGTCGGTGTAAATGGGGCAATTGAAGCGGACCGCCATGGCAATGGCATCGGATGTCCGTGCATCGATTTCACGAATCTCTCCAGCCTCATTCGAGCAGACCAGCTTGGAAAAAAAGATGCCTTCTTTCAGATTGTACACAATGACTTCGTCTATCGAAATATTGAATTCGATCGCGAAATTCCGGAAGAGGTCGTGTGTGAGTGGACGGGTAGGCTGCATGTGCTCCAGCTCCACGGCGATAGCCTGCGCTTCAAACCCTCCGATAATAATGGGAAGGCGGCGCTGGCCATTCTCTTCACCTAAAATCAGGGCGTATGCACCGGTCTGTGTCTGGCTAAAAGACAGTCCGATGATTTCCAGCTTGATCTTCTCCATGATCCGTCTGAAAGGTAGAAAAAAATCAGGCGTGTGCGGATTTGAACTCCCGAATGGCGGAAATCACTTGGGGGACCACGTCAAAAGCATCTCCAACGATACCATAATCAGCCGCCTTGAAAAAGGGAGCTTCCGGGTCCTTGTTGATTACCACGATGGTCTTGGAGGAGCTTACACCGGCTAGGTGCTGTATGGCTCCGGAAATTCCGATGGCGATATACAGGTTCGGGCTTACAGCGATACCGGTTTGGCCGACGTGCTCGGAATGCGGTCTCCAGTGTGCATCGCTTACGGGTTTGGAACAGGCCGTAGCGGCACCCAGCAGGTCGGCCAACTCTTCAACCATGCCCCAGTTTTCAGGCCCCTTCAGACCGCGTCCAGCGGACACCACGATTTCTGCTTCGGGCAGCGAAACCTTATCGGAGGCTTTAACGATCTCCTTCACCATGGCCCTGAAATCATCCGGACGCACTTCGGGTTGGAAGGATTCCACCGCAATTGTGACAGGCTTTTCCTCCAGTTTATAGGAGTTTGGAATCAGGCTGATCACTTTGTTGGTGCTGCTAAGCGTGACATCGGCAAACGCTTTTCCGGAAAATGCTCCTTTGCGAACGGTGAGCGAGCTGCCGTTGCTTACAGGTAATGCGATCGCTCCATCCACATAGCCGGCCTCTGTTTTGGCAGCAATCCGGGGTGCAAGGGCCTTCCCTGTAAAGCTGGCGCTGAGCACCACTACCGTGGAGTTGGTGTGCTTGGCAGCCTGGGCGATCACCGATGCGTATGCCTGATTGACAAACGATTTCAGTTGTTCGCTATTGACATGCAACACACGTACTGTTCCGTATTGGCCCAAACGCGCCAGTTCGCTTTCGGGTACATCCCCAATCGAAATCGCCACGGCGTCGGTTTGGTGTTGTGCGGCGATTGCAGCAGCATAACTGGCTAATTCGAACGTGGATTTTTTGAATTTTCCAGCGTTGTTTTCTGCATAGAATAGTACGGACATGCGTGTAGGTTCTAAGGATTAAATCACTTTGGCTTCTTGGTGTAACAAGTTCACCAACTTCACTGTTTCTGCCGCATCAACGAGTTTTACGCTGCTTCGAGGCGATGGCTTTTCAAAACGTTCGATGTGCTGATAAACGGGAACATCAACTGCAGGAACAACCGTCAGCGGTTTGGTTCGTGCACTCATGATACCAC
>JBJTJB010000127.1:0-7340 GCA_046095245.1 Bacteroidota bacterium
GCATTCATCCAACCCAGGCCTTGCGCCTCGATGGGAGCTCCTTCCGGCTCCGGACCCACCAATTTCGGATCTCCGGCACCGTGAGCTTTTCCGAAGGTGTGTCCTCCGGCAACCAAGGCGACAGTTTCTTCATCGTTCATGGCCATGCGACCAAAGGTCTCGCGTACATCGCGGCCCGATGCTACCGGGTCGGGGTTGCCGTTGGGGCCTTCCGGATTCACATAGATCAAACCCATCTGAACGGCAGCGAGGGGATTCTCAAGTTCGCGGTCACCGCTGTAGCGCTTATCGCCCAGCCACTCGGTTTCCGAGCCCCAGTAAATGTCCTCTTCAGGCTGCCAGATATCGGCACGACCACCACCGAATCCGAAGGTTTTGAAGCCCATCGACTCCAACGCCACATTACCGGCCAGGATCATCAGATCGGCCCAGGAGATTTTATTTCCGTATTTCTGCTTAATCGGCCAGAGCAGACGACGGGCCTTGTCGAGATTGCCGTTATAGGGCCAGCTGTTAATGGGCGCAAAGCGCTGGTTTCCGGTACCACCGCCCCCACGTCCATCGGAGGTACGATAGGTTCCGGCACTATGCCAGGTCATGCGAATGAAGAAACCACCGTAGTGGCCCCAATCGGCCGGCCACCAGTCCTGCGAGTCGGTCATCAGTTTGGTCAAATCGGCTTTCAGAGCGGCGTAATCCAGCTTCTTGAACGCTTCGATATAGTCGAAATCCTGCCCCAAGGGGTTCGATGCAGGGGCGTGCTGATGCAGAATAGAAAGGTTAAGGGCGTTGGGCCACCATTCGCGGTTGCCGGTGCCTTTACCGGCTACAGGCTTGGCCATGGCACCGGTGAAGGGGCATTTGGATTCGCCATTTACACTGTAGGACGGATTCGATATTTCAGAATGAGACATGTTATGATAGATAGTTTGTTTTTGAGCTGAAGCGAAAATAAGTCAAACGTGTCGAAGCATGGTTGATGCGGATTGGGTCGCTGACCAACATCAGTCACACATGTGAATGGTATTGTAACCTGATTATTGGCAATCTACTGAAGGTCAGAAGCCGAGGCTGATTTGGGCCATGAAATTCAATCCGGCTTGTGGATAGAAGAAGTTCTCACGGATACGATCCGATTCGACATTGTAGCCGAAGGTGTAACCATTCGACGTATACAGAGCATCCAATAGGTTGTTTATAAGCAGTTCGCAGCGAAAGGTCTTCAACCCCTTTATTTCCGGTGTCCAGGACGCACGTAGGTCAAGTACCGAAAATGATGGAATTAGGCTGTTCTTATTCCCGGTGTTGTCCAGGAATTGTTCGCCCACATGTCGCCCGATCAGCCGGCATTCGGTGGTACGGCTCGGAGTATAACTGAGCTGGATGGCTGAGGTAATGGCGGGGGAGAAGGCAATGGGGGAGTTGGTATAGGTAAGACCTTGTTGGCCTACATAGTTGTAGTCCCCATCGTAGGCATCGGTGAATTCAGTGTACTCACGGATGCGGTTGTCACTGAAGGTGGCGTTGCCGCTCAGCGCGAATTTTTTCGAGATCTTCCAACCGCCTTCCAGCTCGATGCCGGTCCGGTAGCTGCGGTCGATGTTGGTGCGGGTGTAGGAGCCCACATCGTTGATTTGTCCTGTAAGTACAAGTTGGTCGATATAGTCCATGTAGTACAGGTTTAAACCACCTGTCCACCTTTTGTCATTGTATTTCACTCCGGCCTCCCAATCACGCAAGGTTTCCGGTTGGGGACGCGATTTGCTGCTTGATTCCGTATAGTCGTTGCGGTTGGGTTCCTTCCTTGCGATCGCGAAGGAGGCATAGCTGCGCAGTTTGTCACTCATGCTCCAGGTTATTCCTGCTTTCGGGTTGATGAAATCGAGTTGGTCGTTCTGCGGTGCGGGGGTGCCGTCTTCATCAGGTCCGGTGAAGCGGTAATTCACGTGGCGGTATTGGATGTCGCCGTACAGCAAGAGGTCTTCTTTTAGCCGGTATTCTGCTTTCAAGTACGTGTTGTAATCGTCCTTGATGGCGTTGTTGTCGTAATACCGCTGTCCGGTTTCCGAATTGCCGGCTACTCTTGCCCAGGTGATTTCTCCGAAGTGGTCGCCGTCGTAACGGTTAATGGCTCCTCCCCAGGTGTAATTCATATTTTCACCGATGGTTCCACGCAGGTAGAAGGTGGTGCCATAAAACCAATTGTCTAGCCACCGCCGACGGATGAGATCGCTTTCGATAAGGGTGTCCGAGCCCACGATGACCGGCGAGATGCCGTAGCGCTCAAGATCCTGGTTTGTTTTGTATTCCTCGTAATACCCGCCGCCCTTGGTGGCGTGCAATGCGATTTGCAGGATGTGGTTGCCGGATAATTCCCGGCTGTAATGAAGCTGGTAATGGTCCTGCCCGTAGTTGTCCACCTGGTTCGGATAGGTGTAATAGTTATACGCGCGTCCGCTGTTCAGCAGGTTGGCTGTTTCTGCATCCGTTAGTCCGTTTCGGATGCTGTAGTCCAACATGCCTTGCACGTCGTTGTTGATGCGGCTTTCGGGCACACCGTACCAACTCTGGTAGGTGTTTTCGCGCCCGGAGAAGATGTTGGCGCGCAGGGTGCTTTTTTTTCCGCGGTACTGGCCGGTCATGTAAAACGATTTCAGGTCGGAGCTGGCCCTGTCCACATACCCATCCGAAACAATGCGGGAAAGACGGCCTTCCACAATGAACTTGTCGGCAAGTAGCCCTGTGCCGAAGCCAATGTTGTTGCGTAGCGTGTTGAAGGAACCGGCACCTGTGGTGAGTGTTGCGTATGATTCATCGGACAAATCCTGCGTGAGGATATTCACCGAAGCGCCGAAAGCCCCCGCTCCGTTCGTGCTCGATCCGGCTCCACGGGTGATTTCGATATTCTCCACCGAACTTGCAAAATCGGGCATGTTCACCCAGTACACCAGTTGCGATTCAGCATCATTGAGTGGAATACCATTCACAGTGACATTGATGCGCGTGGGGTCGCTACCACGGATACGAATTCCCGTATAGCCGATACCGTTACCTGCATCGGAGGTCACCACTGCTGAAGGGGTGAGTTGCAAAAGGTAGGGTAGGTCCTGCCCGGTGTTGAGTGCTTCGAGATCTTTTTTCTCCACCAAGGTCCTGGCCATCCCGGCCGATTCACCTGTGCGGGTGGCTGCCACCGGAACCTCTCTTAAGCTGATTGGATTCAACGGGTGCAGTGTGATTTGCAGATTACCATCCGACGTGCTGTTGATCTCCTGCCTGAAAGTTTTGAATCCGTTCGCGGTAACATCGAGCTCGAAGCGTTTAACCGTAGGCAGTCCGGTGAACGAGAAACTCCCGTCAGAGGCGCTCACAGCGGTTTTTTCCAGATTCAATCCACGAATGGTCAAGTGGGCTCCGCCAACGGGCTTGCGATCTGCGCCGATCACCATACCGCTCATGGTGGATTGTCCCCACGATACGGAAGCGGTAAAAAGGAAAACGAGGAATAAGCAGATGTTTTTCATGCATGCAGTGGTTGCGGGGCGCGAAAAGACTGCATCGATACACTTCCTACGCCGGTATGACCCGGTTCAGGTTCGATGGGTATGATCTCAGCCCTATCGGGCACCCCAGTGATGTGGCTAAAATAGCGCGTTCGGATATTAAACCAATGTCCCAGCTGCATTGTTTTTACATTTGTCGTTCATTCAACACCTTGATATGCAAATCATGAAAAACCCGGTTGTTTTCGCGTGTGTCGTTCTAGCCTTGCTGGCTTCACCTTTTACCATTTTCGCCAATGCCATTTGGACAGCGGTTCCACGCTCAACTCCACAGTCCCTTAACGACCCTGATATTCAAACAACTTCATCTGCGATATATCAGGTTAATCTGGTTCAATTGGAGGCTCAGCTGGCTATGGCTCCTGAGGAAGGTGCTGGTGTACTCCCCGTTTATTTTCCCATGCCCGACGGGAGCTTCAGAAAATTTGAGATTTCACGTACTCCGGTTGTTCCGGCCGAATTACGCATTCGCTATCCTCGAATACACACCTGGTCGGGGATCGATCCGCTTCGGCCCGGGGTGAGTATTCATCTGGACATGACGTATCAGGGTTTTCACGCCATGGTATTGGATCCGGAGGGTGATGTGTTCATCGACCCATGGCATCGTACGGTTTCGGATTACGTTCAGGTGTACTATCGCCGGGATGCCATCCCGGATGGAGATGCTGTTTCATGCGGTTTTGTGGCCGGAGAATCTAGGCCTGTTCAATTGAGTTCCGGGGAAAAGCAACCTCCATCTGCCTTACGGTCCAATGGAATCACGTTGCGTACGTACCGGGCTGCGATTGCTTGCACCGGAGAATACGCTGCATTTCATGGCGGCACCAAGCCGACAGCATTGTCAGCCATTGTCACGAGTTTGAACCGCGTTACCGGAGTTTATGAAAAGGAGTTCAGTGTGCGCATGACACTTGTCCCCAACAACGACACGGTGATTTTTCTGAATGCCGCTACAGATCCCTACACGAACAATAGTGGAGGAACGATGCTGACGCAAAATCAGCAAACGATTGCCTTGTACATCGGCAATGGATTTTATGAGATAGGACATGTATTTAGTACCGGTGGCGGTGGAATTGCCGGTTTAGGAGTCGTATGTTCTCCTTCTCAAAAAGCACGCGGTGTCACCGGTTCAGGATCGCCCGTAAACGACCCCTTCGATATCGATTATGTCGCACACGAAATGGGTCATCAGTTTGGTGCCAATCACACCTTTAACGGAACCACAGGAGGCTGCTCAGGCAACATCAATGTGCAATCCGCCTATGAGCCGGGGAGCGGTACGACTATCATGGCCTATGCGGGCCTGTGTACCGGACAAAACATGCAGAATTTCAGCGATCCCTATTTTCATACGGCCAGTTTCGACGAAGTGCTGGACTATATTTTAACCTCCACAGGAGGGATTTGCCCTGTAAGTTCGCCCACAGGTAACAATCCCCCCGTGATCCTCTCAACCGGTGGCGACCATGTGATACCTTGCAACACACCATTTGTTCTTTCAGGAAATGCAGCCGACCCGGATGGGGATTCTGTATACTACTGCTGGGAACAATATGATTTAGGGCCATCAGGTTCTCCTGCATTTCCAGTTGGGAATGCACCGCTTTTCCGGTCGTTCAACCCTACGCCGAATGCTCAACGGTATTTCCCCAAGCTCAGTGCGTTGGTCAACAATTCCAACTCGGTCGGCGAGCGTTTGCCTACATACAACCGTTCATTGCATTTCCGTCTAACGGCAAGGGATAACCGTTCTGGTGGTGGCGGAGTGACTTACGAGGATGTTGCGGTGACCATCGATGCAGTGAATACAGGAGTCCCATTTCAGGTGACTGCTCCGAATACTGCGGTTTCATGGACAGGCAATACCCAGGAACTAGTGACATGGAATGTGGCAGGAACCGATACCGCTCCGATCAGCACTTCGCAGGTTGAGATCTATTTGTCCATTGATGGTGGTTTCACCTACCCTTACCTTGTTGCTGCCGGATTGCCCAATAACGGATCTGCATTGATCAATGTGCCCGGAGTCAACACCTCTTCTGCCCGAATCATGGTGCGCGGTGGAGGCAATGTGTTTTTTGATATTTCCGATGTGAATTTTTCAATCAATACGGTTATCGGATTGAACGAAGTTGACCGTCGCATGGAGCTGCGCTTAGCCCCGAATCCTGCCAACGACCGTCTTACATTGGCTTCCAGCATTGCAATTCCCGGAAACGCCGATGTGTTCATTTCGGATGCCTCAGGCCGTGTTGTTATTGAGCGCAATTTATCGAACTCCGACCTTGGTGTTCCAGTTGAATTGTCATTGGATGGGATCGCCTCAGGACTGTACACTGTCCGCCTCATCGTCGCCGGATATTCTGCCTCAGCCCTCCTGGTGGTGAATCGTTGATAAAATGGTGCGAAAATCACCCGTACGGGGAATCTTGTTGAGGGTAGCCCTTGTTATGGCCTTCCTCTTGGGCATCGGTTCGTTCTTCACCTTTTTATGGCTGGAGCGGGTTGTGCCTCCAGATAACGACTCTGTTGTACATCCGTCGCTGACGGCGCCTGTGGATGTTTTGTTTGATGCCTATGGTGTTCCTCACATCGATGCGAAATCGGAGACAGATGCCTATTTCGCGTTGGGTTATGTGCAGGCCCGTGACAGACTTTTTCAAATGGAACTCACCAGGCGAGTTGCCTCCGGACGTTTGTCGGAAATCCTAGGTGCTGACTTTGTGCGTATCGATGCTTTTTTCAGGACGCTCGGACTTGGCAGGCATGCTCAAGTAAGTGCCAACCAGTATTTATCCGCTGATTCTCTGCCCTATCAACGTGCAGCACTGGCCTATTTGAATGGAATCAATGCCTTTATTGACGAAGGGGTTTTGCCTGTCGAATTCACCTTGATGGACATTCCCGTTTCCAAATTCGAGGCCACGGATTTGTATCTGACTGCCGAATACCTGGCCTTCAATTTTTCCATGGCAGTCCGCACCGATCCTGTAATGAGTTTTATACGGTATCGGATCGGCGAATCATACTACAATGACCTGGCGCATGCAACCGTTCCGGGAAGTTTGACAATCCCGTTGGGAAATCGAACGCTATCTAGTTCCGATCGTTCGCTTAAGTGGTCTCTTGCTTCCGAGTTGAGTAAAATCCCCGTGCCACCTATCAAGGGAAGCAACGGTTGGGTGGTTTCGCCCAAACGAACTGCAAGTGGGAAAGTGCTACTCGGAAACGATACACACATTGGTTTTGGTCAGCCTTCTGTTTGGTACGAGGCGCATCTGCGCTATCCCGGATTCAATCTGTACGGTCTCTATCTGGCTGGTTTTCCATTCGCTGCAATCGGTCACGATGCGGAGAAAGCCTGGGGATTGACCATGATGGAGAATGATGACATGGATTTCTACACGGAGGAGTTGGATGCTTCAGACTCCGCTAGTTATATAGTCGGGAAGACGAGTTATGGGTTCAATGCAAGGGAAGAAATCATTCATGTGAAAGACTCTGCCGACCTTCATCTGCTGGTCAGGGAAACTGAGCGCGGTCCCCTTGTGCAGGACGTCATGCCCGAATGGAAGTCCGTTACCAGTAAACCCGTTTCCGTGTTTTGGACGCAACTGAAATTACCTTCCAATCTGTTGCAGTTGACGCATCGGATGGGCAAGAGCCACACGTTAGCCGAGTTTGAATCGGCTGTGTCTGAAATCATATCCCCCGGGATTAATGTGTTGTACGGTGACTCGAGTGGCCATATCGCCTGGTGGGCAGCAGCAA